>JANOIV010000067.1:0-3842 GCA_031407875.1 Desulfobulbaceae bacterium
ATGTTCATGACCGGCATAGATCGAATGGATACCCGCCGCCACGCCCACCACAGTCAGAAGCCCGCAGAGACCTATGGCCGCCGTGTACTTGCCTGAACCGCTTGCCTCTAAACCGCCTGCCTGGGGGAGTACCCCCGTTAATAAATTGTTCATTACTCGTCACTCCTTGCACAATAAACACATGAAAGATGGATTCCTCTTCTGCCACCTGCGGCAGCCGACTTGAAGGACCAGACCGGACCCGGGGAAAGATGTTGAAACGTTTTTGGAGCCAACAGATTATATAGGAACAATCACTGGCAAAAGACAACTAAAAAACACCCTTTTCGGCAATAAAAGCGACACCGGCTACCGCAGACAACTAGCTTTTTATACTACAAATGTCCACTTCACGGCACATAATACACCACTATTTAATTAATTACTTTATCTTTTACTTTTTACGTTCGCGGCAGACGGCTGTCAAGGCATTTCCCCAGGCGACGGAAACACCCGGGGAAAGCAAATATTATCATGCTAAATCAGGCTGATAGCAGAATGCTCAGAAAAGATCTGTTGTTTTCTCTGAGGCAATCTTTACAATAACGGCTAGTTACTGAACTTTTACAGGCAGTTCTAGTGGTTTTTTTATGCAACAAGGAAAACACAAGAAGAATTTGCTGCTCAATTCGCATATCACGCCCAGAGAGCAGGAGAATTTCAGATGGTCTTACAATAGGCCAGGCGGTTTTTCACCGAGGCCTGAGCACGATGACACAGGATGGGGATGAGCTTTCGCCGCCTGAGATCGCCCGTGGCGCTAAAGATGACCCCACCATCTGGAGCTGGGCGGGAGAGGTCATGGGCAGGCGTCCTGATCCGTGAGGATATAATGCTGCGACAGCAGGCTGATGATCTTGGCAGGGCAATCTCTAACCGTGAGGGCGTCATCGAAGAAATCCTGCAGCGCAGCCCTTTTTTCCTGACCAAAGAACAGGATAACCCCGACCTGTGAGCGTAACAGAAGCCGCGGCGAGGCCGTCATCCGCCCCGCCGAAGGTTCTGATGAGGCGTCATGCACCAGAAGAAAGTCATCCACCTCCGCAGCCGGGTCGTGATTTTCGGGAAAGAGAGCAGCGATATGGCCATCCTCGCCACTGCTCACCAGGACGATATCGAACCTGCCGCCAAGTTCTGCCAGTTCGCGCCGGTAAGTCTCTACCCCCTTCTCTTCCTGCTCGGGATTGGAGAAAAAGGGATGGACTGAGACCAGAGATATAATCTCATGGAGATGTTCTTGGATACGCGTGAAATTGCACTCCGGATGTCCCGGAGGAACCAGGCGCTCGTCTACCATGAAGATATGCACCCTCTCCCAGTCGACATTTTCTTTGGCCAGATATCGCAAAACCCCGCCGACACTCCGCCCGCCCGGTACAGCAAGCACAACATGCCTCTGTAAGGTCAGCAGGTCTTGGATATTTTCCGCAAGTATCCAGGCCGCCTTCCCCTCCAGATTGTCCCGATCTCCCCTGATGATCATGCCTTTTGCTCCGCTCTGTCCGCAGCCCTTGCCAATTTCACGAAAAAACTTTCAAAACATCAAGGTGATACGGCAACGAGTTCCTGTCCTGTTGGTTTTAGAATGAAAATTCCTGCTCTCCAGGCTATGTTATGCTGCAGTTTGTATATTTTTTCAAGCTCTACAACCAGGGCAGTAGCAGACAGCAAAAGCCCCGCGCCACTCTTTCCTGTTTCCGATAACGATGACCACACCTTCAACAAGCTCGAGAATTGACCGATTAGCCCTGCATGCCACTACCGGCTATTATGCATTCAGTACCTGCATACCGCGCTTCGCCTGGCTGGGAATGGGCAGATGCCTCGGCTCTTTTCTCCATCTCTTTGCTAAAAAATATCGGCGGATTGCCGAGGCCAATCTGCGCTTTGCCTTTGGCCGGGAGACGCCTGAAAACGAAATTCACCAGATTGTCCACAACAACTTCCGACAGTTCGGCATGGTCGGCCAGGAATTTCTTAAATTCAAACAATCATCCCAGAAAACAGCCAACTACGTCGATCAAATGGTACGGGTCGAAGGCGAAGAGCATCTTCTTGCGGCAAAAGAAAAGAGCAAGGCGGTGATCCTCCTCGGTGCCCATTTCGGCAACTGGGAGATGGGTCACCTCTATTACGCCAGACACTACAACCGCCTCAACTTCATCGTCCGCCGCATCGACAACCCGCTGGTCGAAGAGATCAGATATCGCTACAATACCGATCTCGGGGTGAATATCATCTATAAAAACAGGGGCCTGAAGGAGGCAATACAACATCTCAAGCAGGGTGAGGACCTGATGATCTTCGCCGATCAGAACGCCAACCAGCAGGAGGGGGTTTCCTGCAACTTTTTCGGTCACCCGACCACCTCTCTCTATATCGCCCCCAGTCTGGCCCAGAAGTATCGAGTGCCGCTGGTACCGATGTTCACTGTCAGGGAAAAGGACCACCAGCACCACAAGATCGTCTTCCTGCCGGAAGTGCCGATAGAATATGGCGAGGAACGTGAGGATATCAAGACGCTGACACAGAGACAGAATGAGCGCCTTGAGAGAATCATCACCCTCTACCCGGACCACTGGCTCTGGTGCCACAGGAAATGGAAGGTCGATTATCCGGAACTCTACCGCTGAGCAAAATTTTCCTCGCCAGGAATCAGGATGCGCCCACTTCTTCATTACAGAACCTGAGGGCTGTATCCCAGAAATAAAAACCGGGGCATCTTCTCTTTTGCAGAAGATGCCCCGATTTGTTGTACAGTCTTAATGGTCTCGGCCAAGCTGATTCAGGCGATCTCCCCCGGTTTGCAGAGACCGATCGCATCCGGGGCGACCCGCCCGCAGGTCTGGCAGGAGTATTTCATCGCCGCGAGCTTTTCCTTACAGATGTGGTTGATGCTGACATCCGGCATGTTGCAGTACGAACACGAAACGATTTCCTGGGTCGGATTGCAGAGATGGCCGGGGTCATCTGCCGTCGCACCACAGTTTTTGCATGTATGTGCCATAGTGAATCTCCTTATGATAGAAAAAAAGGCAGCAGGACGGTCATGATAGGAGACCGCCCACTGGGCTTTTAGGGCTTCTTCCCTCTCCTGGCTTTTTTGGGCCTGCGCCGAAGCTGCCGCCATTTCAGGTGAGGGATCCCGACCGATAACCGGCGGAAGAGTCCTTTTTAAAGAATAAGAAAGACTCTCAAGTTGTCAATGTCCCCCTTCTCTGAGGTAATTCCCGGCTGGCCCAAACTGCCGGTTGGTCGGAGATTTTTTTGCAAGTTCCTCGCATGTTTTCGCAATACAATCACCAGCCGAAGAGGATATCGGGTGGGACATTCTGCACATCGGCCACACCGGTCAGAAGCATCGCCTGTACCAGCTCGTTTTTCATGGTGTTCAGAAGAAAGGCCACACCCTCGCTCCCAGCGCCAAAGGCCCCGACGACAAGCGGTCGACCGACCAGCACCGCATCGGCACCCAGCGCAAGATACTTCAGGACATCGACACCCGAACGGATACCGCCATCGGCCAGGATGGTGATCCGGCCTTTGACTGCGGCGGCGATATCACCCAGGACATCCGCCACGCCCGGCGTACAGTCAAGCACCCTGCCACCGTGATTCGAGACGACCAGAGCTGCGGCCCCGGCTTCAACCGCCAGCTCCGCCTCATCGACCGTCATGATACCTTTGAGGATAAAGGGCAGGCTGGTCGCACCGATCACCTCCCGCAGTTCGGCAGGGGTCTTGGGGCCGACCGGCTGACCTTTCAGGGCCATGGTCACAAGACCTGCCCCGTCTATATCCAT
>JANOIV010000068.1:0-6419 GCA_031407875.1 Desulfobulbaceae bacterium
GTCAGCCGAGAAACAGGAAAGAGACCTGCTTCTTCCGCCTGTTCACAGAACCAATAGGGCGCCCAAAGGTTGCCCTTGCCGTGGTAGTTCTGGGCGATGCAGGTGCCGAGGCAGCTCCCTTTCATCAGGCAGCGGCTACAGACTCCTTCCAACCGCTCGGGCAGTCCCTCCCGCAACGAATTCAACAGGGCGTTTTCGCGCCATACCGTTTCCAGCCGATCCCTGCCAACCTTGCCGAAGACCAGTTCCGGCACCTGTTCGCCGATCCCGCACAGGGCATAGTGCCCGCTGGCCATGACGCCCATGATGCCGAAGATTCCGCATGCGCTGCATCCCTCCCTGCCGGCGATGCGTTGGAGGGAGCGAAAAGCCGGAGGATAATGGAAAACGAGTGTTAACCGTGTGGTTGGCGCCAATTCTTTTTCCACATGCCGTCCAAGCTCGATGAGTTCTCTTATCGATATGGTTTCTCGCGATGCATGCATGTTTTGACCGCGAGCGGTAGGTTGCACCACGTTGAACTTGAGCGAGCCCGCCCCAAGTTCTTCGACCATTCGTACCATAGCTTCCAGCTGGCCGGCGTTTTTGCGCATCAGCGAGAAGATGACCTGGGGGCGGATGCCGGCGGCCACCAGATTGCGCACCGCCCGTCGAGCCGCTTCAAAAGATCCCGGTACCCCGCGCACCCATTCGTGGGTCTCGGCATCCGCCCCATCGATGCTCACTGATACGAATTTATCCGGAAAATCGGCGATTTGAGCGGATATCTCCGGCGTGCACAGCAGGCCGTTGGTCTCGATCGTCAGGCTCAGGTTTTCGTTTCTGGCAATTTCCAGCAAACGGGTGAAGTGAGGATGCAGCAAAGGTTCGCCGCCGGTCAGTTTGACCCCGCTGAGGCCCAGAGGCTTGGCTTCGCGAATGGCCGTTTCAAACACCTCGACCGGCATGGTAGGGTAAAGGCGCCCTGTGGCGTCAAATCGTGGGCCAATCCAGCAATGGCGGCAGGCGAGATTGCAGCCTTCGGTCAGGTAGAAATACAAGGTGTTGATCGTGTGTAATGGAGTCTGTCCCATATTTTACCGATTCGCGTTGCTTGGAGAAGTTTATGGGAGGATGCCCCCGGTTTGGAGAAAGTGTCGAAGACAAGCATCCGGACTGGGGTGGTCTACCATGCCTGTCAACGTATAGGCCAATCCCGGACAGTTGCCGGTGCAATAGGGGATGTAGGAACAGCCGGCGCAGAACTCGAAGTTGGTCAGCGGGATCGCTGGTCGGTTGCGCAGCTGGTTCAGCGCCGGGCTGAATTGCCATGCCTCCGCCAGTGAGTCCCGGTTGATGCGCCCCAGTTCGATATGCTCCAGCATGTTGCAGGGTACAATGCCGCCATCGGCGCGTACGGAGATTTTATTGTTCGGGCAGCCGCAGCCGGTGAGGCAGCCGCCATTGTAAAATGCGGGCGCGTTGCTTGCCCTGGCCTCTTCCATCCGGCGCCACATCCGGGCATCCGTCAAGGGACCCGCGTTGGCCGAGATGCGGCCGGGGTATTTCGCCGCGAGGCGAAGCAAGGTGACCATGGCTTCCTTGCGTTCCTCGATGTTCAACAGCAGATCATTGGCGTTCGCGCAGCATACACCCATATAGCCGGCCGCGTTGGTGCTGAAATCGGGCAGTCCCAGAACCTCCAGCAGGAAGTGGGCGGTATTTTGCAGGTCCTGGACGTTGTTCCGATGGATCGTGACTCGCGAGGCCACAAAAATTCCATGGCGCTGCAGGATGCGAATGCCGCGGATCGCCCCGTCAAAGGCGCCTTTCCCGCGACAGGAATCGTGCACCTCCGCACAGGAACCATCCACCGACACCTGGACATACTCGCAGCGGCCGGTGTCGGCGATGAAGGCGGCGATTTCATCATCGATCAGCCCGCCATTGGACAGAAAGGAGAAGCGCATCCGGTTGCGGACAATGCCTTCGATCAGGGCCGGCAGATCCTTGCGGATGAACGGCTCTCCGCCGGCCAGGGTAACCTTCATCACTCCGAGCGACCCCAGTTCGTCAAAGAACCGAAGCCACTCGTCCGTAGGAAGGTCCCGGTACTCTACCGCCGGGTTATCGAAAAAATAGCAGTAGCGGCAGCGCAGATTGCATCGTGCGGTGATTTCAAGAGACAGGCTGCGCGGCGTCCTCATCACCCTGGCGGTCCCAGGTTGCGTCTGGTTCCGGAGTTCCTCGTCCATCCGCTATTTGCTTTCCAGTTCCAACCCGGCAAAACCGTGTTTGGCAAGCCTGTCGATGAAGACGGTGATCTCTTTGAAGACGGTGTCAGGAGTATCCTTAAAGTCGTTTTGGATCTCCGATACAATGTCTGCGAGGCTTCTATTGCCGTTCATCCGCTTCCATACCGCCACGCCAACGGGGTTGGTTCCCACGGCATCGGCCGTATCGGGATTGAAAAGTACGGCCCAATCGTCGAACTCCTCCCGGAGTACAACAATGGGATTGGCAATCGGTCTATCCGTGGGATTCATCGAATATTTTCTCCTTTTCCCGCATGGGTGGTCGCAACATCACTTGCCCTTCAGCCAACTGGACGGAACTCATCGGATTGGGCGAGGTTGTTTTTTGCCAATGCTATTTATGTCATAGAAGATTATTCCCGCTGGCAATAGCGACAGCCTGGGTATAAAAAATTGCCGCCGAAGGCGAGCAGGGCCAACCGTGCAATCAGCTATAAACCACTACCGGCCGTGCAACCCACCGTCGCAGCCGTTCCGGCCGTGCAGGCACCGACTGCAGCCGTTCCGGCCGAGCAATCTCGACATGCGGTAGGGCCTGCGGTGCAATCCTGTGTGGCGGTCGAACCTGCAGTGCAATCCGTGCCGGTGTTAACACAAGTGCCCGGCTCACCGCCACCACCACCACCACCACCACCACCACCACCACCATCACCTGGGATAACCGAACTTCCAGCGGTACACAGTCCCGACCCTTTGGCCAGCGCCCCGAGAGGAATCAGGATCGGCGATGCGTATACCAATTTCTCTTTGTTGTATGTCTTCGTCATAGGGGCTCCTTCTGTTTTAAAATCGATCCAGGGATTTGTTATTCCAAGTTGCATTCTAAATAATACTATTAACGATCCAAGGCCAACCGCTTAGCCGCGTTACAGCCACTGGAAGAGAGGCGAACTGTTGATGGCGTCGTAAAAAGCCCGATCTCCTTCGTTGTAGGTTTTTGGCAGGTTCTCGACATACTATGTGTATTGTCGAGAACCTGCCAAAAACACTACGCCTTGGATATCGAACTTTTTATCTAGCCATCTATGATCTTCGTGGCGGCTTTTTACGAGTTTATCAACTGTTGAAGGCCTGCTTCAACTTCGCTACATACCGCATCAAGCGACTCGAACACACGATTGGTACACCGTTTTTCACGCAACTCATGCCATAATAGTTCTGTTGGATTGAGTTCCGGCGAGTAAGGTGGTAGTCGGATTAAAGACATATTATCAGGAACCTCAAGAGCTTTTGCACGATGAGAACTGGCACCATCAACAACCATAACCACATGCCGATCAGTATGGGCTTCCCCTATCTGTTTGAGAAACATGGACATGTTTTCGGTGTTCATCTTTTCGGTGACCATCCAATGCAGAGTTCCTCCTTGTGGTCCGATGGCTGCATAAAAATATCGAAACTCACGTATCAGTGCCAACCCTACCGTTGGGCGGATTGGCACAGGAGCCCAGCAGCGAGCCGGATCACTCATCCGACCGAACCTTGCCTCGTCCTGAAACAGCAGCAAAAGAGGCTTGTCTCTTCCAGTCATCTTTTCCGCGACAACCCCGGAGAATTTTTTTTAAAATCCTCTTGCGCGGCAACATCAACCTTGGGATGCCTGGTGTCCGGCGTTACTTTTCGCCATCCGTGTCTGGCCAGCAAACGATATATTGTCGATTTCGGAACTTCGTGTCCCACCCGTTCCTGGAATGCCAAGTGGATGGGCGGCACTACGAGAACGCTCCCAGTTGCTGCCTTTTCGACCCAAGGTGCCAAAAACTCTTTTTCCTCTTCAATGCTCATCAACTCTCGGCTGCGACCACCTCGTCGCTCACCAATCATTTTTGATGGAGTCTTGATTAATTCGCCAAATTGTCGCCGAAGGACGCAAACTCGGTCGCGGCTCAGCCCCAGTATCTCTGCTGTCGTATCCAGCGTAGCTCCAGTGAGTGCGGGGAGCAAGACAGCTTGCCCTTGCCGTAGTTCTTGGATTGTAGCCGCTTCAGAAACCATTTGTAGGGCCGCCTTTAATTCACCCTCATCGTATCGTGCAGTTCTTGCCATGTCGTTACCTCCTGGTATTGTTCATGGCAAGAACTGCAAAATTAGTATTGTTATGAATGCAACTTAGAATTAATATATGGCATTGAATGAAACTCAGCCGGATATGTTGCTTTCCGGCCTTACCACAGCATTCGCGCCTACATGCGGAGATAGCGTGAACTTTTTGCCGCTATGCCTGCATGGGCGCGTTTCCATCCCAATTTTTGCTGAGTATTATATAGAGCCACTTTAATATGGTGTGGTCAAGTAAAAATGGACAGATTGCTAAGTGGCTTTTTCAAGAGGCCTCATTTTCGCAAACTCCATTGGGCTGACATAGCCCAAATACGAATGGCGCCTTCTGCTGTTATTGAACATTTCAATATAGTCTACGATATCCTTTCCGGCTTCATCTCGAGTCTTGTAATTTGTAGAAAAGACCCTCTCGGTTTTTAAGTGGCCAAAAAAACTCTCCGCCACAGAATTATCCCAACAATTACCTTTCCGGCTCATACTGCTGATCATGCCATAGATTTTCAGCATCTTTTGAAAATCCCCACTGCAATACTGGCTCCCTCTGTCAGAATGAAAGAGGAGGCCATGAGTTGGTTGTCGCCGCCAGACTGCCATGCGCAACGCATCCATGATCAACTTTCTGCTCATCCGGTTATTGAGTGACCACCCGACGATCTTTCGGGAGAAAAGATCAAGTATTACAGCCAAAAACAACCAGCCTTCGCCTGTCCAGATATATGTAATATCGGATACATATACCTTGTCCTGCTCTTCAACCTTAAACTCACGGTTCAGCAAATTAGGTGCAACCGGCAAAGTATGTTTACTGTCCGTAGTAATCTTGATGGTCTCGTAAAAAGTAAGAATGCACCATAATATGCTGAAATTATTTAACTAGTCCGGATAAAAGCCCTTGAATTTGCCCGCCAAATATGGCATATTGATTATAAATATCAACATATTACGGTGAGGCCATGATCAAGATAAAAAACTACAAAGCACAGTACATGTTCGACCTCTTCGAGCATCTTGGTCCCAAGCGCCGTAAGTTGTTGGATGACTCCTGGGCAGGGCTCTTTCGCTACAATGTCCGTGATGAGCTTCCAGTCGATCTGCTTGCCCGGCATTACTGTGCAAGCAACGGTCGTCCGACCAACGAACTGGTGGCCATGATGGGTGCTATGATTCTGCAGCACATGCATGATCTCACCGACCAGGAGACGGTCGAGCAGTTTGCCTTCAACATCCAATGGCATTATGCCTTGGATATTACCAATAACGCCGACACTGAGGCCTATGTCTGCCAGAAGAGTATCTGGTCGATGCGCGACATCATGACTGAGCACGGACTCTACGATGCGGTCTTCAAAGCGGTAGGCGATAGTCTGGCCAAAGTATTTTCAGTGGATACCTCTCTGCAGCGTATCGACTCGGTACATATCTTTTCCAACATGCGGCATCTCGGTCGCATCGGTATCTTTGTCGCCACCATCAAGAAGTTCCTGGTCAATCTCAAACGGCAACAGCAGCAGCTGTTCGAAGGACTTTCCCAGGAAATCAGAGATCGCTATCTGCGCAAGGAAGAGGCAAGCACATTCGCCATGGTCAAGCCTTCCGAGTCGGCCAAGACTCTGGAAATGGTCGGAAACGACCTGTTCTTTCTGGTCGAACATTTTCGCTTGCATGACGCCGTTCCGGCTGCGAGCAGCTATCAGCTCATGATGCGTGTCCTCAGAGAACAGTGTGTGGTCGAACAGGATGCAGTCACCGGCGGCAAACGGATTATCATCAAGGCCAATAAGGAGATAGCCTCCGATTCCCTGCAGAATCCATCGGACCCGGATGCCGGCTACGACGGGCATAAGGGCAAGGGCTATCAGGCCCAGATTGGCGAGACCTACGACAAATCTGAGAATGAAAATACGCCCCAGCTTTCACTGATAACCTATGTTGAGCTTGAGCCTGCCAACGCAAGCGATGCCCGTGCGCTCCTGCCCTACATCGAGGCAACCCAGGAGAGAGATATCGCCCCTGAGGAGATCCTGGCCGACTCTCTTTACGGCAGTGACAGTAACTACGAACAGG
>JANOIV010000078.1:0-6820 GCA_031407875.1 Desulfobulbaceae bacterium
TGCGGTAACCAACCCGCGTATATCAGAGTGATCAAACGTCGCCACAGGATCCCGTCTCTGTCTTTGCCCTGGGATACATGCGCAACAACAAAACCTTATAATCAAGGCAAGGGATGCTTTTCCCCTATTGACTTTGACAACCATATCAGAAGCTAAGGGACTCAGAAATTACAATTATACCATTTTAGGAGAAATTGCTATATACCACCAATGCAGATCAAGGGAGCGTCGCAGGCGACTTTCAAGATCATTTTTTTCTTTACCGCAGAGCTTGACTCCTTTTTCATAGACAACATCCAAAAGACTTGCTGTGGCCTGCATTCCTCGCCAGACAAAATTTCCGGCACGATTCAATACCGTTGCAACGCTATCAAGTAAATAACCATTCCATGACTTCTCCAAGCCGGCCCAATATCGTTCAATTGCGTTGTATTTACTGTGATAGAGAGGATAATAGATCAACCTGATTACCAGTCCGGCCGAGTCGGCAAACCCTGCTATCCGATACAGAAATTGACTCCGGTGACCATTACACTCAGGGCCATTATCCAGATTGACGACCAGTTGCTTCACATGAAAAAGATCCTGTTTTCTTGCTTCCCACCAAAGCAGGGGGCCATCGACCAGAAAATCACTGGTCTTGTTGCTGTTGCCGAAAAAAAGGAATGACTGTCCGGATATCGGTTCAAATATCCCGCCAGGCACCAGCTTTTCTTTGGGGTACTTGTCATGATCCAAGGCCTCAACAGCAGACCGACCACGGGATTGACCTCTTCTTGAATATTCACCAACATGCACGGTAGCCTTGGTGTCGATGCTGATTCTTAATGTGGCAGGGTCGGTGTCCGCCCATGCATTCATTTGCCAAACATTTTCGAAGATGCTGTCGGTTTCTGCCGTTTTTTTTGCACCTTGGTTTTCTCTACTGTGCGCAATCGATATTCATGTCGGTTCAGAATATTGGAAATGGTGCGTACAGTCGGCAACGATTCCGGTGACCATCCTCCTGCAACAAGTGCATCGTGAACCGATTGCGCCGTCATATTCGTATAGAGCAACGTCGTTCGTAATCGGGGTTCAGCTTGACTTGATGGCTCCATGATTTTTCGGATATCATCCAATAACTTGGGATTCTTTTCTTCCGATTTCGGTTTGTGCCGTTCAGATAGATCGTTAACACAGATTATACCACAGCGGAACTCGTTAATGCCGAGAGCCACAGCCGATCGGCTCCAGCCAAATTCGTCTTCGGCAACACGGGGTTTGCCGTCCAAGATGGTAACCGCTACATCTCCCATAGCTTGACGGCGAGATGGCCATGGGATTAACGCGACCAATCGTGAAATCATGTCAGCAAATTCGGGCGACACACCATTTCGATCCAAAGCCGATGTTTAGTAAATTCCTAGTCCCTAATACAGACATTTTGCCCCTATATGAGAAGATAACCGGTGATTTAAGGCAAGTTCTTGGAATAGCAAGACAACAGAGCCTCTTGCAAAATGAGCAGCTTGCCACGCAGCGTGCAAACCAAACCCTCTGATCTTTGACAATCTAACCGACCAGCCGAAGAAGCTGATCGGCAAATAGGGAGATAATCCCGAACATCAAGTGGAGGGATACTTTACTGTGTGCCCTTTGACCATGATATTGTTGGCACCGAAGTCTTCTTTCAATCGACTGTTCGCCCGTTCCGCACTGGATCGGATCTTGTACCGCTCTGCTTCGTGAGGCGCCATGGGAACAACCTCTTTGCCCCGCCCATTTTTATCTGTGATCGTGACATGACCAAACTCCCTACTGGTCTGCTTGATCTGCTTGGCATCGTAGGCAGCATCCATCAGATCGTAGAGGTAGGTTACCTTCTTGCTAGTCAGTTTAATCAGCGGGAATAGCCGCCTGGCTGTCATGCAGCGAAGCAGAGGTGACCAGGGCGCTGATCGGCAGGCCGATATCGTTTGTATCGATGGATATGTAAATAATTTTGTGTAAATGGCATTTTCCCCGATTTCAATAAATCGGCATCCTGTCGCCAAGCACGATGGAAAAACAGTTCAAGGCCATCAACGCAGGCGATGAATATATCCTGGACACCGCGGTTTCTCAGTTCGGTCACAACCTTTAGCCAGAACTTGGCGCCCTCGGTCTCGGCAACCCACATTCCCAGGACCTCCTTGACGCCATCCATGGTGATGCCGATAGCCAGGTAGACCGCCTTATTCAAAATGTGCCCAGTTGCCCGGCCCTTAACCCGGATGGCATCCATGTAGGCAATAGGATACACGGCATCCAGGGACCAATTCTGCCAGATCTTGACCTCGTCATGCACGGCAATCATATCAAGAAGCTGAATATTGCTGCTCCGACCATGCTTTTTCTGCATATTCTACCGTAATATGAAGAAAATGAATTGCACGAGACCCTGCAAAAAATTATGCTTCGCATGAATATGTTATTCCCTCCTGTTTTCATCCTTTGAATACATAAGGCTATGGACTACGAAAAACTCGAGAAATATCTGCTCGCCCAAAGGGGCTCGTTGAAGGAATTTCCCTTCGGGCCGGAGGCCGCTGTCTTCAAGGTGGCGGGCAAGATGTTTGCCCTGGTGGCCTGGCCGCAAGAGCCGCTCAAAATCACCCTTAAATGTCAACCGGAGGAGGCCGATTATCTGCGCAGCCGATTTGCCTCTATTGTGCCGGGTTACTATATGAACAAAAAACACTGGAACACCATAGCATTGGATTATTCCATCCCGGAAGATCTCCTTCTTGACCTGATCGAAACATCCTACGCCCTGGTCATGCAGGGACTGACAAAAGCAGAAAGGCACAAAATCGCAGAAGGCTGATTCCGTTCTGCATTTGCAGATCTCCTCAGCCCATTGAGCAAACCTACAAGACAAGGAGGATCCAGTTGAACGCGTACCTCATCATCGGCGACCCCAACACGCACAAGTCATCCCTGCTGCGCAGCCTCACCGGATGTTTCAATCGGAACGACCGCGATATCCAGCTGGTCAATGGAACTTCGATCAGTATCTATGCACGGGTCTCATCACTGCAAGAGTCCAAAATCACTCCCAAAGATTTTATTGATGAAGTGTATAAACGAGGGTGCACCAACGTCATTTTTTGTCTGCAACCCGATCCGAACCCCCTTTTTCCGATGCTCTATCCAGATGCTCATGCGTATATCGCGGCCTTCGAAGAAGCCGGCTGGTCATTTGTGAAGACTGCGGTTGTCGGTATTCACCTCATCAGTCCGGTGCTCCAGCATGTCGCCCGTTTTCCCCGCGCCGCTTCGCTGCCGATCAACGTCCTGGCCAGAAATATCCGTGCACATTTCGAATGGCAATGAGCAGCGCACCTCAGCCCCAACCACTCGACTGAAGCAGGCATCCTCTCAATAGTGCCTCAACTGAAGGAAAAAACATGCCCTGTATATCCGGAAGATCGACACGAAGGTTGTTTCTCTTACTGGCCCTGCTTCTCCTGACCCTGGCGGATACCTGCCTCTCCTGTGAGATTCGGGTCCGGGTGCCGGAAGACAATTCCTACGCCCCTTTCTTTGTTCAGGACGCCTCGGGAAAATGGAGCGGACTGAGTATTGAACTCACCGAGGCCCTTCTCCAAGAGGCTGACTGTACCCCGATATACAAGGCCATGCCCTTCGCCCGTGCCCTCTACTACCTGCAACAGGGCAAGATCGACATGATGTCGCTCATGACCATCACCGAGGAGCGCAAGGACTTTATGCATTTCGTCGGTCCAGAACTCGACGAGACGGTGCTGCTGGTCACCCGCAAGGATGCGGCGTATCACATCGTCTCACTCAATGATCTCAAAAAACTGCCGTTGGCAATCGGAGTTGAACGGGGCAAGGTCTATGGCAAGGCCTTCGAGAAAAAACGGGCTACCGATTCGGGTTTCCGGGCCAGACTGGAAGAAGTCAAAGAAGTGGACAGCAATGAGAAAAAACTGGCCCTCGGCCGCATCAGCGGTTTTCTTGGGTATGGCTACAATGTCATGTTTCAGGTGCAGACCAATCCGCTCTACAAGGATTTTGCCATTCATCCCTTTGTGATACACCAGGACTGGGTCTATTTCGGTTTTTCCAAAAAATCCATGCCTCCGGAACTACTCGAAAGAATGCAGAAAGCCCTTGAGAGGGCGACAAAGAAAGGGCTATTCGACGCAATCCGTAAGAGATATACCATCGCCCCGTAATAAACCGGCAAAACTCTCCTTCCTTACATCTCTCCCTCTCTCTTCTCCAGGGCCTCCCGCACCTTGACCGAGAGTTCCGTCTTGGAAAAGGGTTTCTGAATGAAATGCACACCCTCATCGAGCACCCCGTGATGGGCTATGACATTGGCCGTGTAGCCGGACATAAACAGGCGCTTGAGGTCGGGATAGAGTGAGAGCAGGCGTCTGGCCAAATCGCGGCCGTTCATTTCCGGCATGACCACATCGGTTAAGAGCAGGTGGATTTCACCGACATTCTGCTCCGCCAGCCGCAAGGCCTCACCCGGCGTACCGGCGGCCAGAACCCGGTATCCCAGCTTTTCCAGCATACGCTTGCCCAGATACAGAATCGATGGTTCATCTTCGACCAGCAGGATGGTCTCCTGGCCTCGCTGTACCGCGTCTGCCATGTTTTCTCGGTCAATTACCAAGGCCTTGCCACCATGTTTTGGCAGATATATCCTGAAGGTCGTCCCCTTGCCGGGCTCACTATCCACATAGATAAAGCCGCCGTTCTGTTTGATGATTCCGTAAATGGTGGCCAGGCCCAGACCTGTCCCCTGCCCTACACCCTTGGTGGTGAAGAACGGCTCGAAGATGTGCTCCTGAACCTCCAGGTCCATACCGCAACCATCGTCACTGATAGACAGCATGACATAACTGCCCGGGACAAACCCCGCATGATCGGCGCAGTACTCTTTATCGAGGGTGGCATTGTCAGTTTCGATGCTAATCTTTCCCACCCCGACTATGGCATCACGGGCGTTGACCATCAGATTGGCGAGAATCTGGTCCACCTGGGTCGGATCGATTTTCACCGGCCACAGGCCCTTTCCCGGCAGCCAGGTAAGGTTGATGTCCTCACCGATGAGCCGCCGCAGCATCTTAAGCAACCCTTCCACCGTCTCGTTCAGATCGAGTACCCTGGGTGCGATCGTCTGTTTACGAGCAAAGGCCAGGAGCTGACGGGTGAGGTCGGCGGAGCGCTGGGCCGCTTTTTTGATCTCCGTGAGGTCCTCAAAGAGCGGACCCGCCTGATCGACCTGCTCCTGGGCCATCTCCACGTGGCCGAGGATAACTCCCAGCATGTTATTGAAATCATGGGCCACGCCACCGGCCAGACGGCCGACTGATTCCATCTTCTGGGCCTGCATGAGCTGAGACTGCAGATGGGTCTTTTCCCTCTCCGCCTCCCGGTGTTCCAGTTCCCCTGCCGCCCGTATGGCCACCAGCTTCAAGATCGTTTCCGCCAAACCGGGGTTCGCCAGAGGTTGGCGGCTGATAACCGCGATCAGGCCGATTGCCTTGCCCTGGGAATCCCAGAGGGTGGTGCCGACATAGCTTTCCGCCGCCATTTCCTGCAGCACGGCATCTCCCGGAAAAAGATGGCGTACGTCCGTGGCATAACAGCATATTGTCTGGCCCACCAGAACACCGCAAGGCGTGTCCTGCAGGGTGTATGTCATGTTATCCTCAAAGTGGCCATCATAATAGATGGCCACCGTCCGGGCCGACAGGTTATCTCCCTCCAGACGGTCGATGCAGACATAGTCCATCTGCAGGAGACCTGCCAGATATCGGGCCAGCGATTTGAAGAAATCCTCGCCGGAGGCGGAGCGATCGCATTCAAGGAGAAACATCTGGGTTTCTTCGATCTTCTTGCGCTCGCTGATATCGGTGTAGGTTCCGGTCAGTCGCAAGGCCCGGCCGTTCTCTCCCCATTCGACCACCTTGCCGCGAGTCAGCACCCAGGCCCACTCCCCGTTTTTTATGCGCAGGCGGTGTTCCACCCTCAGTATCGGAGTCTGTCCTTTGAAATGCGCGACGAGCCGTTCCTTGGTCAGAGCGAGATCATCCGGATGCACCAGGGCCTGCCAGTCATTTACGAGATTGGCCATCTCATCGGCGGAATAGCCGAGGATCTCAGACGTCCGTTGACTGAGATACATTGCCCCTGTCAGCAGATGCACGTCCCAGAGACCGTCATTGGCCCCTTCCAGGGCAAAGCGCAGCCGGTTTTCACTCTCCCGCAGTTTCTCCTGGGCCTGTTTGATCTCGGTGATAAACCGGGCCTGCTGCACATTCTGATAGGCGGTAGTGGATAAACGGTTGGCGAGCGTGAACAGCGCCCCGGCAATCTCCGCAAAATGTTCTCGCGACATGGCAGGCACTTCCTGAAACGCCTGGGCGACTTCCTCCTCCTCGACCCCGATCTCACGGGCATACCGGCGTATCTTCTCCTCGGTCTGGGTCTCATCACGCACCTGGCCGATCAGCCAGTTGGCAATATGATGACCGCCGACCGAAATTCCGGCTCCGGCGTCCCAAAGGCCACCGCTCAGGCAGGGCTTGATGATCGGGCCCTCGGTTGATAGTCGGCCAAGCGCTGTGTCGGATCTGCAGCAGTTTGCCCCGCCCTTGTCTGTTTTACGAATAATATCATTACATAAACGGGTGAAATTGCTTGGTCTGGTGATGGGCGTGCCGTCCGTACGCGTGATGATTGAGGCAACACCGGTGGCCCTGGCAAACTCATCCTGCAGGCGTTGGATGTCGTCCACGTTGAACAGATCCTC
>JANOIV010000099.1:0-2391 GCA_031407875.1 Desulfobulbaceae bacterium
GCAGGACCTTCAATCCCTGGTGTGCCGCCAGCAGCGCGGCGAGCATCCCCACCGGCCCGGCACCGACCACAATGATATCCGCATCGTTCATACAGCATCCTCGCATGGTTCCGAGCTAAACCATACCACAGATTCTGCAATACCAGGCAATTCGAGATATCCCTGAACGGGCGGGAAATCAGCAATCACGACTCCGACCCCAACAAGACCAAATCGGTATTATTGGTGTTCTTTTTTGTTTACCATGCTATTATCAATTCAGGAATGATTTGATCCTGAAGCATGTTTCAGGCTTGAAAAGGAGAACAATATGAACATCATCGAATGCACCATCAAGATGAAGGAAGAAAGCCGTGCCCATTACGAGCGCCTTGCCGAAGCGGTTCAGGACAAAGAGGTCAAGCGCCTTTTCGTATTATTGGCAGCCGCCGAAGAAGAACAGCTTACCGTACTGAATGAAATGAACAACCGGATCGGCCTTGAGAGTGGCGAAGCAGGAAATTTAAGCGGCGATGTTTGCACATTCAGGCCATTTCTACGCACCGAAAACCTCGCCAGAGAATTGCAGAGCGACCCGGATGCCTACAGACACGTGATCTCCGAAGAAGCTGAAACCATGGAGTTCTTCAACCAACTGGTGGAAGACAGCAAGGACGAAAACATGAAACGGGTCTGCCGGATGCTGGCCGATCAGGAGCGGAAGCATATGGAACAGGTCGAGAACATCTATGCCTTTGTTGAAGATCCGCGGACCTATCTGGAATGGGGCGAATTCAGCAACATTAAGACGCTGTAACTGCTTTACATCCGACCGGTTCGGAAAGGTACTTTTCAAAAACGCAAACCTTCAAATTTTGGTTTGCGTTTTTTTGCAATCAGAGGCAATGTCGCAAATAGGTTCTCAATGCAATACGAAAAGATCGTGTATTATCAGAACATCCTTTGTTTGAGTCGCCTGCGCCAACCAGTGGCAGGCCTTCCGATGCGGGCACTCTTTCATCAGTTGTAACCGTGATTGCAGTTCTTCGAAACCTGGAGAAAAACATGGAAACCAAGCTGCGTATGGTCCTTCCGGACCAGGAACTCATACGGCTGTACGAACAGATGTACCTTTCGCGCGAGTTCGAGGAGCGTTGCGCCGAACAGTATGCCAAGGGGCACATCACCGGCTTCCTGCACCTCTACAGCGGGCAGGAGGCGGTGGCGGTCGGGGCGACCGCCGGTCTGCACCGGGACGACTATATCCTTTCGGCCTACCGTGAGCATGCCCAGGCGATCGTTCGGGGCGCCGATCCCCGGCGGGTGATGGCCGAGCTGTTCGGCAAGGCGACCGGCATCTGCAAGGGCAAGGGGGGCTCGATGCACCTCTTCGATCCGAGCATCAACTTCATGGGCGGCTACGCCATTGTCGGCGGCCAGTTCCCGATCTCGGTCGGGCTGGCATTTGCCGCCCGCTACCGGGGCGAGGACCGCATCGCCGCCTGCTTCTTCGGCGATGGCGCCGTCAACCAGGGCACCTTTCACGAATCCCTCAACTGGGCCCAGCTCTGGCAGCTCCCGGTACTGTTCATCTGCGAGAACAACTTCTACGGCATCGGCACCGAGGTGCACCGCTCCTCGGCCCTGGCCTCGATCCACCGCCGCACCTGCGGCTACGACATCCCCTCCGAGAAGGTCGACGGAATGGATGTGATCGCCGTCTACAAGGCGGTCAAGTACGCTGCCGAGAAGGTGCGCGAGAGCGGACGTCCCCACTTCATCGAAGCCACCACCTACCGCTTCCGCGGGCATTCCATGGCCGATCCCGGCAAGTACCGCTCGGCCGCCGAACATGACCTCTGGAAAACCCGCGACCCGCTTCCCAACCATGCCAAACACCTGATCGAAGAGGGTATCACGACCCGCGCGGCGCTGGATGCGGTCGAGAAGCGCTGCAAAGCGGTTGTCGACGAGGCGGTCAGATTCGCCGAGGAGTCGCCATGGCCGGAGGATAGCGAGGTTTATAGCGATATTTATGTTTAATCCATCTATCTGCCACAGAGCCATAGAGGCACTGAGAACTGCGGGAGAGGAACTCTGCTCTGATTGTGCAATACCAAAACAATGACCAAAATCTGGATGTAATTTCAAAGGATTTCGAAGTCACTAACGTTTTTTATGAGAACCTCTGTGTCTCCGTGTCTCTGTGGCAAATGGTCTTCTGTCTTTAAAGTTTTGGAGGTTATTAAATGGCTGAAATGACCTATCGTGACGCACTAAACCTGGCGCTCCGGGAAGAGATGCACCATGACCCGTCGGTAGTTGTCCTGGGCGAAGACGTGGCGCTCTACGAAGGGTCCTTCAAGGTAACCCGCGGACTGCTGGCCGAATTCGGAGAGGAGCGGGTCAGAG
>JANOIV010000124.1:0-9173 GCA_031407875.1 Desulfobulbaceae bacterium
AGGGTCATGATCATTTCACTGGGATGTTGATCGCTCAACACCTCTTGCAACCTACCCGGAGATCTCGGACGGGCCGCCCTCAAACATCTCCCTATTTGGTCTTGCTCTGGATGGGGTTTACCCTGCCTTCCGTGTCGCCATGGAAGCGGTGAGCTCTTGCCTCGCCGTTTCACCCTTACCCGATCATCTCGGGCGGTTTGTTTTCTGTGGCACTTTCCCCCGGTCACCCGGAGTTCGTGTTACGAACCATCCTGCCCTGTAGAGTTCGGACTTTCCTCTCCGGCAAAAAACCGGAGCGATCATGCACCCGCTCCGATGAGCAGTGTAGTTGGAAAGTCGGAAAGAGGAAAGAAAAAAGAGAGCTCTCTGGTCTGTTGACCTCGCTTACCAGAGTTTACTCCGACGCCCCGGGCCGGTGATACATGATGCGCTGGCAAGTTGGACAGTCGAACATCTGGTCGCCCTTGAGCAACATGTTGAATTTCTGGGGGGGGATGCTCATGAAACAGCCCTGGCAGACACCCTGCAGGACATTAACGACGGCTAGGCCGTTGCGGCGTTCACGGAGAGTTGTGTATTTACGCAGGACGTTTACTTTCATCCCCTGGGCCTGTTGCTGGCGCAGAGCATCTTTTTCTTTTTTACCTTTATTGATGCTTTCGATGGTAGCACGCACCTTGTTAGTCTCCTCGGTAACGAGTTCCTTTTCCCCTTTCAGGAGGTTTTTCTCCTCGGTCACCTGGAGGCTGAGTTTTTCAACCTCTTCCATGATCGCGACGATCTTTTCTTCGCTTTCTTTGGCGCTTTTCTTGCCCTCTTCTATCTCCTTGAGGAGCGCTGTCTGCTCTCGCCCAGTCTGAACCTGCATCATTTTCGACTGTCGATCCTTGACGTGGCCCATCTTGTCTGCAACCTCTGCTTCAAGCGATCGGCGCTCCTTCTCAAAGGTGCTGATCTGCTCCTTAAGGTCATTGATAAGAGCTTCTTTGTTGACCATGGCGGTAATACGCTGGTCGAGGACATTTTGTTCTGCCATGATTTCGTTTTCGATCTTGTCTATTTCCAGATCGATACTCTGGAGGGAAATAAGCTGGTCAATATGTTCGTTCAAGACAATTCTCCTATGTAAGTGGTTGCGATTGTGTCGTTCATTCAATATGGGTCAAGACAAAGGGATGACGCTCTGTCTGTGTCTGTGTGATCAGGATATCCCAGTTTCCGAAGGTTTTCCCGGCCTGCAGAATATCAGCAAGAAGGCCGATTGCCGGTCGTTCCGTAGCATAATGCGTGCCCTCTATCAGGCAGAAACGGTGTTCTTCGGCCCAGCGGGCAATGTGATGTTTTATCTCTGCGGTAAGATAGAGATCGGCACCTTTTTCATAGGCAATCGCCGCGAGATCCGAACCGCTGCCGCCACAGAGGGCAACGGTGGTGATGGTATCGGGCAGAGGGCCTGCGACGTAAAGAGAAGCAAGGCCCAGGGACTGGCGAAGATGGCGCAGAAAGACAGAGCAGGTGATGCCTTCGGGGTAACTGCCGATTCTGCCCATACCATGCCCAGGTTGGGTTGCTTTGGGGCTGATGATCAGCGGCATGAGATTGGCAAGACCCAAGGCCCGACCCAGGGCATCGCTGACACCGTTTTCAGCACTGTCAAGGTTGGTATGACAAGCGATTATGCTGATGCCGTGCTGGAGAGCCTTCTCGATAATTCTGCCAAAGGGACTGGCGGTATCGATTGCCGGGATCGGCTGAAAAATCAAGGGGTGGTGGGTGATAACGGTATCGGCTCCGATGGCAATTGCCTCATCAATCAACACGCTGGTGGGGTCAAGTCCGATGAGCAGGGAAGAGACCTTCCGTCTTGCGTCACCCAGCAGCAGGCCGACGTTATCCCACTGTTCAGCCAGACTGAAGGGGGCATGGGAATTGAGGCTAAAGATGATATCCTTGATTTTCGGTGACATAAAAAATGATAATGCTATCAAATAATACAATAAAAAAAAGGTACAGCCCTGAGGGTTGTACCTTTTTGTCACTCCGCCGAACCCGGGATTTCTTCCCGGATGTGACGTTGATAAAGAAGAGGGAGAGTTTCTCCCTCTCTATGTTTAGAAAAAATATTTGTGTTTCTCAAGGAACCTGTTGTTTCTGGTCAGATTCATTAATATGGTGGGCGCAGTAGGATTCGAACCTACGACCGACCGGTTATGAGCCGGTGGCTCTAGCCAGCTGAGCTATGCGCCCTTAAGCCAAGGAAACCTACTATATAAAAAGAGGTGACGGGAAAAGTCAATATAAAAAGACCTTCGGGTCCAAAAAAGGTTTTTTCTGGCAAGCGATTCCCTGTTCTGGGCAGAGATTAAACGAGAAGTGGCGAAAAACAGAAGAAGATCTATGGTATTACTTCCGGTTTTCGGCATCTTTGTTGCGAAAGTTGGCGCTTGTACCGCTAAACTCTTTTCCAAGAGAGGACTATTTCTTTGATCTATACGAACCTTCTGATTTTTCTCGTCGCAATTTTTCTTTTCAGCATGAATACCGTGGTCGATACGCCTCTATTGTCCGGCTGGTCGGCCCTCATGGTTTTTCTGCTGCTTCTTGCAGGATTTGATAGAATTGCGCGTCATTATTTCAGACATTCGGACGCCTTTACTTCGGCGGGCTATTTCAAAGCCGAGAAGAAACTGACGATTGCAGCGCTGGTCTTTTTCCTGGCGACCCTGTATCTCTGTGATGCCAAATATTATCTGGCGGTTCTGTCGTTTGGTAACCGCCTGCCGGCCTTTGTCAACATCTCGGGTCTGTCGCTCTTTCTCCTCTATCTTGTCCTTATGTGGCGGGTCGGCAGGGCCAATTACCGGCAGGTTTTCGGACGCAACTATTCGGCGATTGATTTCATTGCCGTCAATATCAAGGCCAATCTGCCGATCGTCCTGCCTTGGGTTGTCCTGTCTCTTCTGAATGATCTTGCGGCCCTTGTTCCTTCGCCAGCCCTGCATAGGCTTTTGGCCTCCGAATGGGGGGATCTGGTCCTCTTCGTCCTGTTTCTCTTTTTTGTCCTGCTCTTTTTCCCGCCTCTGGTTCGGCGTCTCTGGGATTGCCGGGAACTCCCCGACGGGTCCTTAAAACGGCATCTCACCTCTTTTTGTGAGAAACAGGGCTTCACCGCCGGCTTCTATCTCTGGCCTCTGTTCGAAGGCCAGGCCCTCACTGCCGCGGTAATGGGTATTGTGCCGGGACTCAGGTATATCCTTCTGACACCGGCGATAATCGAGACCATGTCCCTGGCCGAGCTCGAGGCGGTAATGGCCCATGAGATCGGCCACGTGAAAAAAGGCCATCTCCTGCTTTATGTCCTTCTCGTCGGAGGATTCAGTGTCTTTGCGGCGATGATGACGGAACCTCTGATTTACCTACTCCTCTCGCGGGAGTCATTTTACACCCTGATGGCCAAAGGGCATATCTCACCCGAGACGGTCCTGACCCTTATCGGCGCCGTGCCTCTTCTCCTCTTTATGCTTGTCTATTTCCGCTATATTTTCGGCTATTTTATCCGTAATTTTGAACGTCAGGCCGACCTGCATGTCTTTTCAGTGGTAGGCAACAACCGATCGCTTATCTCGGCTTTTGAGAAGATCGCTGTCCTCAGCGGCGATATCCGCGATCAGCCGAGTTGGCATCATTTTGGTATCGGCGAGCGGGTTGACTGTCTCGAAAAATGCGAGAAAAACCCGCATCTCATCCGCCGACACGACCGCAAGGTGCGGCTTAGTCTGCTCTGTTATGTTCTCATTTTGTTGATGGCGGTTGGTCTGGTGCGACAGATCCCGACCGAGCAGCTGTCCCGACAGTATGAAGAGCGATACGCCGAGGCCGTCCTGCTTGAGAAAGCCCGACAGGAGCCTGAAAAGGCCCTTTGGCCGCGTCTGCTGGGCGATCTCATGATCAACAAGAAGATGGAGAGAAGGGCGTATGAGGCCTATGGCAAGGCCTACAGCCTGGAACCGGCCAGCCCTGAGATTATGAACAACCTTGCCTGGCTTCTACTGACGAGTGATGACGTGAGCCTGCGTGACCCGATGAGGGCACTCAACCTGGCGAGGACCGCCGCTACCGTCCAACCGAGAGGGCACATTCTCGACACACTGGCCATGGCCTACTGGGCCAATGGTTTTACCGAGGAGGCCATAACGAGCGAAAAGCAGGCCATCTTTGCCGATCCCGGACAGAGAAAATATTACCAGACGCAGATCGAGCGCTTCAGCCACCAGAAGTATGAAGATACCTCACGCGAAAGGCCTGCTGTTAGCGGCTCGAAGGCCAGGGGGCAATAAACTCTCGAAGCACGACTCTTTTAACTAATCGGAAAAAGAAGTCTCTTCATTTATCACGGATTCGGCTGTTGGCGGTTGCCTCCGTACCGGCGAACACTGGCTTCCGCCGGGAGGGCTCTGTGGAAGTTGCTTGCGAAATTGCTTGTAAAAGTGAATAGTAGGAGGATGTGCAGTCATCTCATATTGTTCGGAAAGGTACCTCTATGAAATTATTGAACAGCGATGCCCTCCTCGATCTTCTCGTGCGCCAGCAGCTGCTGACAGTTGATCAGCGGCAGTTTATCATGCTGGAGAAGGGAAAGCAGCGCCAGAAACTGCTCAGGCAGTTTGTTAAAGAGGGCGGGATTGATACGAATTATCCTGATTTTGTTGAAATTATAGTATCATTTTCTCTCGGCGCGGGCGGAAACGACACTGTCCCACTTGATGAAGAATGCATTATGCAGGCAGTGGCCAGAGATCAAGATCTGCCATTCAAGAAACTCGACCCCCTTGAACTGGACATGGAGATCGTCACCAAGAAGATTCCGCGCAACTTTGCGATCCGGCAGCTGATCCTCCCTTTCAATATCCAGGATGGTATCCTGGAGGTCGCTGTGTATCATCCCGACTGCCAGGCAGTTCTCACCGATATCGAGCAGGTCGTCCAGATGCAGGTTCGGCCGTATATCACGACCAAGTCGGATATCAAACGTATTCTCGCTGAATTTTTCGGTTTCCAGCGCTCCATCAGCGCAGCTGAAGACCAGTTCGGCGTAGTGGCCGGCAGTGGGTCCGTCGATATCGGCAATCTCGAGCGCTATGTCAAGATCGCCTCCTCAAAGGAGATCACCCCCTCCGATCAGCATATCAAATCCGCGGTAAACCATATCTTCCATTATGCCCTGGAGCAGCGTGCCAGTGATATCCACATCGAACCAAAGCGCTCCATCTGCATGGTCAGGTTTCGGATAGACGGGGCCCTGCATACCATTTACCGATTGCCCAAGGTGGTGCACTCGGCCATCACTTCGCGGATCAAATTTCTGGCCCGCCTCGATATCGCCGAAAAAAGGCGGCCCCAAGACGGCCGCATCAAGATCGGCGTCAGACACGAGAAGGATGTGGAGATCCGTGTTTCGACGGTGCCGGTCTCCTTCGGCGAAAAGGTGGTCATGCGTATTCTCGATCCCGATGTGATCTTCCAGGATATCGAACTGCTCGGTTTTTCCAAGAGAGATCAGACGGTCTACAACGCCTTTATGTCGGCACCCCATGGTATTGTCCTGGTGACCGGTCCGACCGGCAGCGGTAAATCGACCACCCTCTATTCGACCCTGAAGGAAATCTCCACTCCCGAGATCAATATTGTCACCGTCGAAGATCCGGTGGAGATGGTCCATGAGGAATTCAACCAGATAGCGGTTCAGCCCCTGATTGACATCACCTTTGCCACCATCTTGCGCAACATCCTGCGGCAAGATCCCGATATCATCATGATCGGTGAGATCCGTGATCTGGAAACGGCGGCCCACGCGGTCCAGGCCGCCATGACCGGACATCTGGTCTTTTCCACCCTGCACACCAACGATGCCGTTTCTTCCATCGCCCGTCTGCGCGATCTCGGCTTGCAACCTTTCATGATCGCCTCGACCCTGCTTGGCTGTATGGCCCAGAGGCTGGTCCGGCGGATCTGCCCGGATTGCGTCGAGAGTTTCGAGATGAAAGCCGAAGCCCTGCTGAAAATGGGATTTCCCGTAGCAGAAACCGGGCCGATTCAGTTAAAGAGGGGCAAAGGCTGTCGGGAGTGCCGGGGCACCGGCTATAAGGGCAGATGTGCAATTTTCGAGATATTCCCGATGTCATCCCAGTTGAAGAAGATGGCGGCGGAAGGAGAACACACCCTGGAGATGCGGCGGGTTGCAATCCGTGAAGGAATGACTACCTTACGCGAAGATGCTTGGCGCAAAGTGAAGGCCGGGATAACCACCATTGAAGAGACCCTGCGGGTGACGGCAGAGTCGTGAGTGGCAGGAAATAGACGGGGAAGGCGGAAGGACACATATGGCTGTAAAGGTAGTTTGCAAGAACAAGAAGGCATTTCATGATTACCATATCGATGCGACCTACGAGGCCGGTATGGTGCTTTCCGGGCCGGAGGTCAAATCGCTAAGGGCCGGCAAGGCCAACCTGCGTGATGGCTATGTCCGTATCGATGAACGGGGCGAAGCCATGATGTATAATGTCCATATCTCCTTCTATACCTTTGCCACCCATAATCCCAACGATCCCTTAAGGGTGCGCAAACTGCTGCTTCACAGCCGAGAAATCAGGAAGCTGATCGGAAAACTCAAGGAGAAAGGCCTTGCCCTGATCCCATTAAAGATATACTTTATAGCTAATGGCAAGGCCAAGGTTGAACTGGGTCTTGCCCGAGGCAAAAGGCAGTACGATAAACGGGCCGCTCTCAAAGAGAAACAGGGCGACCGGGAAGTGCAGCGCGCCATGCGCCATGATCCGAAATAAGCGGGGATTGTTACCATTAACCTCAACCACCCGAAGAAGGGGGCGAAACGGCTTCGACGGGGATGTGTAAGCTCTACGTTGCATGCCGAGCTTCTGTCTGCTCGTAAAACTGATGGAAATAAATTATAATCGCCGACGATTATAACTACGCAGTAGCAGCTTAGTCTGCTCTGCCGTTCCCCCGGTCTTCGCCCGTAAGACTGGTACGGAGCGCCGACTCAACGGGCTGGTCTGGTGATGGTTGCCTGTCTATCACAAGATGAGAACTTACAGGATAGCACCGAGAAATCTATGTTCCGACAGAGTTCCCGGCGTGAAAACTAAAGTACGGAACTAAGCATGTAGATACGGGAGGGGAGCATTTGCGGACGCGGGTTCGACTCCCGCCGCCTCCACCATTTTTATTCAGTAATTTTAATAAGTTATCGATTGCAGGAACGGTCGGTAAACAGTCGGTAAGTTCTCCTGCAAAAAAAGGGGTGGCCATTCATATGGTCACCCCCTTTTTTTATTCTCCTGTCTTTTCCTCTCAAGAGCCGCAATTCTCAGTGTAGAAAAATGTCTGTGTGTCAAGCGATTTTCTCGATTTTTTATCTGTCACCTAAGATGTAAATCCGTGTCCTTGAAAAAATCTGATGGATATCCGAAATAGAAGGAGGGGGTAGGCGTGTGACCGACCTCAATTCGGATAAATATTTTTTTTATCCTCTGATTCGGAAAAGGATGACGAGTTCTTTAACAAAGTCTTGAACGTTGAAACTTTCGGAATTTGCCTGGTTATACCATTTTCTTACGGTTTCGATAATCCAGTACGGCAGGGCTTTTCCATCAATTAATTGATAGTGTTCATGGTATCCTTCTTTCAAGTATTCCCACCTGTTATCGTTTCCTGGTTTCATATATTCAGAGACATCAATAATTTTAGCTCGGCCTTCGTGGAGAAGAATGTTCTTTAAATGAATATCTCTTGGGTTTAGTCCTCTTTTAAAGACATAGTTTCTCGCATTTTCTACATCCTGAATGACCTGTTTTGGTATATGAATGCCTTTTAACAGACAATCGTACAGGGTTATTCCCTCTTCATAACTGATAACCAGGAAGTTCGATCCTCTGCCGTAATATTCAGGATAATACTCTGAATGCCCGAGTTTTAAATAAACCTCAGTCTCTATTTCTATCTTATCAAGCTTGTCATTACTAAACACTTTAAAAGCATAGTGCGGCTTATGAATAAAAAAACGAAAAACTGCGGCATCCGTCCCCACACCTACACACTCAAATGTATCAGAATTTCCCTTTACGGTAACAAGTTCATTTTCTCCATTAAATGTGACTTTCACTTTACTTAATTCTCTCTCTGCAATATTCCACTCCATTTGAGCACATCCTTTGTTCTATTTAGTGTCCTAACTATTATGATTGTCATCATTGCGGCTTTGGAAGCCAAGGCTACCAGCAATTTCTATGAATAGGTGGTATGTTTATTCTCCAATACAAAAAACCTCCTTTATTGGATTATTGCTTCATTTCAAATTGGGGGCTGAAGTCTTTCGATGGTCGAACATATTTCCAAAAGATCATAACCGGATAAGCAAACAACAGACAGAATATGGTTCCTGGACATCTTTGCTGTAGAACAAAAACAACAAGGATTCGAATCGATTTTTGACCTTGCTGTAAGGAAGAATAGCGCATACTTATGAGGAAACTGAGGTCGATTCCCGGAAGATAGGGGAAGATATAGAAACATTTTGTGACCGGTGTGCCTGGCACGACAAGTTTAAAACTCTGAAAATGGTCAGGCAATGAACAGCGCAACCTGAAATTGACAGGGGAGGACTTTAATGGCTGATGATATCGTTCCAAGCGGTTCCCATGGAGAGGGGCCCATGCCCACATTTTTAGTTTTTCAGCCATACCCCCTGCAGATCGGTCAAAAAATTTATATTGAAAGCGGCCCTCGGCGGGGAGACTGGGAAGTGGTAGGCCTCAGCGACCGAAAAGTCAACCTCCGCTGCCCCTTTTCCGGGCGGGAGGTGGAATGGGATCGCTTCTGCTACCTGGTTGAGGAACGCCGCGGTCTTTGGCCCCATCCTGGTTAGACAAAGGGTTTGAGGTCTAATGGGACGAAAACGTACGCTAAGGAAAAATAAGGTTCTTTTAAGCCTCGTCCGCAGAATCTGTGGAAATAGGCTGCAAAAAATAAGGGCATTGCCCCTCCGTGGTGGCTATGATGGTTTTTCCGAGAAATCATCAATCCCTCACAGGAGAAGCAATGCTTATCAAGACATTACTGAACAAGGTCGAACGTTTCAAGTCATTCATTTATTG
>JANOIV010000134.1:0-2817 GCA_031407875.1 Desulfobulbaceae bacterium
CGAGCCAAAAAAGTCATTGTCTTCAAGAAAAAGAAACGCAAAGGATACAGGCTGCGAAAAGGTCACCGTCAGTCGTACACTGCGCTGAAGATCGAAGAAATTTCGGCATAGTTCTAGTTCTACTACACATAAAACGATGAAGATACCGGGCAATTTTTCGTGACGCTTGGTTGAAGGAGTAGATAATGGCACATAAGAAAGCGGGTGGCAGTTCAAGAAACGGACGTGACAGCGGAGGTCAGAGGCGCGGAGTCAAGAGATTCGGCGGTCAGGAAGTCAAGGCCGGAAATATCCTCGTACGGCAGCTTGGTACAAAAATTCATCCGGGCACAAATGTGGGTTGTGGTCGTGACTACACATTATTTGCCACGGTTGATGGTGTTGTCAAGTTTGAAGATTTCGGCAAAGACAAAAAGCGGGTCAGTGTGTATCCAGCAGTCTGATAAAGAACCTGATTCCCTCCCATGCAGCCACTTTATCAGGTGGTGCCCTTCGCAGTATCCTGAACTCGATCATCAATGTATTGGTGATCGAGTTTTTTCTTTGCTGCAGCCATTTCGTACCACCGCTCGGTCCGATTTGTCAAGCTGCTGGATAAATCTCATATAAACGATTCATTATGGCCTTTGTAGATGAAGCAAAATTTTTTGTCAAAGCCGGGGATGGCGGAAACGGTTGCGTCAGTTTCAGGCGCGAAAAGTATGTTCCCAAAGGCGGGCCCAACGGAGGTGATGGTGGTCGAGGCGGAAGCGTCCTTATCAAGGCCACGAAAAAGCTTCATTCGTTGATTGATTTTCGCTACCGCTCTCATTTCAAAGCAGAACGCGGCACCCATGGTCAGGGCAAAGATATGCACGGACGGCATGGTAACGATTGCACCATGGAGGTTCCCGTCGGTTCTCTCATTAAAGACAGCGAGACCGGTGAAGTGCTGGCCGACCTTCTGGGCGAGGGAGATACCTTTCTTGCCGCAAAAGGAGGCACTGGTGGACTCGGTAACAGCCGTTTCGCCAGCGGCACCAACAGGACGCCACGTTTTGCCACCAACGGGGAAGGGGGCGAGGAAAAGTGGCTCCGCATTGAACTCAAACTCATAGCCGATATCGGACTCGTCGGATTACCAAATGCCGGCAAATCGACTCTGCTCTCGAGGTTGTCAGCTGCTAATCCCAAGATTGCCAGTTATCCCTTTACCACCCTGGAGCCGCAGCTTGGGGTCCTCAAATTCCGTTTTCGTGAGCCGATCATCATTGCCGATATTCCCGGCCTTGTGGAAGGAGCTCATACCGGGGTAGGGCTGGGGCATACCTTTCTCCGCCATATCGAGCGAACAAAGATGCTCCTGCATGTTATTGATGTCTCGGATGAGAACTACCAGAAAAACTTTCACATCATCGAAAACGAATTACACTCTTACAAGGAAGAACTTGTTGAACGTACACGATTTCTGGTGTTGAATAAAGCTGATTTGATCAGTACCGAGGGGATGAGCGCTATACAGGAGTGGTTTGCCGGCATCGGGCAGCAATCCTGTATAATCTCCGGTCTCATCGGCACAGGGATAGATGAACTGAAGCAATTCCTCGAGGACAACCTCCCCGAAGAAAGGCAGGAAGAGGTCTCAGGATAGGGGAATTCAGGCTGATCAGTAATACGGTAGAGTCATTTTTATAGAGCTATGTTTCTTCTTTAGCATCACAGCCAAGAACAAATCGACTTAATTCAGTACCCTGCCGTCGTTTTGCTTTTTCAAAGTGGTGAAACAGTACGAAGGTCATGACGATTCAGGTTCAAAGAGATGAGGGTTTATATTATCGTCAAACCCTTTTTGATAAGGCAAAACGGTTAGTTGTAAAAGTCGGGAGTGCCATTCTCACCGATCGGGGCGGCATAAATCGCGAGGTCGTGCGTAATCTCGCCCGAGAAATCAGTTTCCTGCATAACACTGGCCGTGAGGTTATTTTGGTCACCTCCGGTGCTGTGGCCGCCGGTAAAAAGAAAATCGCCTTTGTCTCCCATGGTGAGGTCAGTCTGCGCGAGAAACAGGCCTTAGCCGCAATAGGCCAGTCATGTCTCATGCAGACTTACGAAGAGGCCTTTTCCCATCATAAAAAGAATATCGCCCAGATACTTCTGACCCATTCAGATCTTGCTGACCGTGATAGATATCTCAACGTCAGAAATACTATCATGACCCTTTTCCGCTTTGGCGTCATCCCCATAATTAATGAAAATGACACGGTTTCCGTTGAGGAGCTGCGTTTTGGCGACAATGATACGCTCGGCGCTTTGATCACCAATCTTATCGAGGCCGATATGTTTATCTGCCTGACAGATGTGGTCGGGCTGTATAACGGTAATCCCCAGACGGATCCTGAGGCCAGACCTATTTACACCATTGCAGAAATCACACCGGAAATTGAAAACATGGCCGCAAGCGTCAAGAGCGAGGCAGGTACCGGCGGCATGCAAAGCAAGATCCGAGCTGCAAAAATGGTTGCTGCCGGCGGTGGAAGCTCGTTTATCGGACCTGGCAGAGAAGAAAACATCCTCCAGTCTCTTTTCAGCGGAGAATTGGTCGGCACCTTTTTTCTGCCCCGCAAAGAAAAGATGCAGAGCCGTAAGCACTGGATAAGCTACGTACTCAAGCCAAAGGGCTCATTGATGCTGGACGACGGTGCTTGTCTGGCCATCGCCCGCCAAGGCAGAAGCCTTCTGCCGTCCGGTATTCGGGCTGTTGAAGGTGATTTCGGAGTGGGGGATTCAGTCCGCTGTGTCGACATGAACAATACCGTTGTCGCTGTCGGCCTCATCAAC
>JANOIV010000157.1:0-7737 GCA_031407875.1 Desulfobulbaceae bacterium
CGATGAGCGAAGCGAAGAAGAGAAAGTTCCACACTCCAGAGTTTAAGGCGAAGGTTGGGCTGGAGGCATTGCGCGGAGTAAAAACGATCAATGAGATCGGCCAGGAGTTCGGTGTTCATCCTGTTACGGTTGGACAGTGGAAAAAGGAAATTCAAGAGCAGGCCAGAACGTTATTTGAAGGCAAGCGAGGCCCCAAACCGATTGCGCATCGGGAGCCAGAGAGGTTGTTCAGCGAGATCGGCAAGTTGAAAGTGGAACTCGACTGGTTGAAAAAAAAGTCCGGGATCAGCCGGTCATGATACGGCAAACCTGGATCGATACGGAAGATGCGGTGTCGATGGCCCGGCAATGTGTTCTGGCGGGCGTCTGCCGGTCGACGATCTACGCGCAGCAAAAACCCAAACCGATCGATGAAAGCGATTTGTTCTTCAGCCGCCTGATCGATGAAGAATACACCCGCCATCCATTCTACGGCAGTCGCAAGATGGTGGTTTTTCTCAAAACAGCCGGACATGATGTCAATCGCAAACGGGTCCAAGGCCTAATGCGGGAAATGGGGCTGGCGGGCATGGCGCCAGGACCGAACACCAGCCGTTCGCACCCTGAGCACAAGGTATATCCCTACCTGCTCCGAGGTGTTGCCATCGTCAGGCCCGATCAAGTCTGGGGAACGGATCTCACCTACATTCGGCTGGCGCGCGGTTTCGTCTACCTGATAGCGATTATGGACTGGTACTCACGCCGGGTGTTGAGTTGGCGGCTCAGTAATACCATGGAGGCGGCATTTTGCGTCGATTGCCTGGAAGAAGCCTTGCGCATCCATGGCAAGCCCGAGATCTTCAACAGCGATCAAGGGTCTCAATTCACCAGCGATGCCTTCACCGGTGTCCTGCAAAGAGAAGGTGTAGTTATCAGTATGGATGGGCGGGGACGAGCATTCGACAACATCTTTGTTGAGCGTCTCTGGCGTAGCGTAAAACATGAGGACGTGTACCTGAAGGGCTATGCCTCGATGAGCGAATTGACCGCTGGCCTGGCCGAGTATTTCCTTTTTTACAACGGAGAACGTCCGCACCAGTCGTTGGGAAATTTAACGCCCGATGTTGTATATCAGACCGCGGTCGGAGGGGGAGCGATGATAGTCGATAAATACCCCCGCGCGATGGAGGATTCCTCTGTTCCGCTACGCTCCATAGAGGATTCCTCCATCGCGGAGCCAGGATCAAAAGTGATAGTTGAGGCCACAGCTGGGCCGTGTTGTCCAGCTGTGATTGAAGTCCAATGCACAGCTTAAACTCAGTGGATTATTGTCTTGACTCAGGGGTCCACCTTAGGCCGTACCGAGAACTCATGAAAACACAGATCGTTTTATTGCGGGGTGTAACCCCAACAGGCAAAAATAAGGTGCCCATGGCGCCACTGCGTGAAGCGCTTGAGAATGCCGGTTTAAAAAATGTGAGGACCTACATCCAGAGCGGCAATGTAATTGTTTCGTCCGGTTTGGACCAAGAAGCAATTGAAAAGCTTGTGCATGGCGTTATAGAGGAAAAATTTGGCGGCGACATCGTGGTGTTGGCAAGACCCGCTGCGTACTTTAAAGATGTGCTTGCCCACAATCCATTCGCGGGGGCGGATACCTCAAAGCTTTACTTCACCCTTCTTTCTTCAGTACCCGATGCCCGTTTGCTGCAGGAATTCCTTACGCCCGGATATGCCCCGGACAAGATAGAGGTTTTGGCCGATATGGCCTATGTTCTTTGCGCTACGAAATACAGCGACCTAAAGATCAACACCAACTTTATTGAACGCAAGCTCAGGACGTCAGCTACAACCCGTGTTTACAACACAATCGCCAAATTGGCGGAGTATAGCGACCGATGAGTTTGCGAAATGCCGCCGAATATCTATTGCGTGTTGATTGAGAACACAGACATACTTTTTCCTGGCATGATGATCGATTCCGCAATAATACTTCTTCTATCGGGTTGGTACGTCATCGGACCGGCCTCCTTGGCTTGCAGGTTTAATGTCGCTGAATCCTGCAAAACCAGCCTTGGACTGTAGGGAGGTCATAAACACTTATCAACCCTCAAGCGTGACTGCTCAATAAGGGCGCAGTCTCTTGGCTCCACGTTATACGTCTTAGGTGATCGTGTGCTCATCCTCCCCGAAGAAGAAAAACACTGGGCTGCGGTCCATGCCCTGAATGTCGCTGTATTTGGGTCACCGGCAGAGGCCAAACTCGTTGATGTGCTGCGCCAACAGGACCATCCCGTGATTTCGCTTGTCGCCGAGGAAAACTTCACCGTTGTCGGCCACATTATATTTTCGCCTATCTCCCTTACAGGTCACCCAGAGCTCAAGATCATGGGGCTCGCCCTCATCGCCGTCGCACAAGCCCATCAGGGGAAGGGCATTGGTTCGGCGCTTGTACTCGCAGGCCTGGAGCGCTGCAAACAGTTAGGTTTTGGTGCCGCCGTTGTTCTCGGGCACATCGAGTATTACCCGCGCTTCGGTTTCGTTCCCTCAGCCCGCTTCGGCATAGGCTGCGAATATAAGGTGCCCGAGGAAGCATTCATGGCCATAGAGCTACAGCCCGGCTACCTCCAGGGCAAGTCAGGCACAATTCAATACCACGCTGGGGTTGCCGACGTCTGATCTCTCGGTCAACCGAACCTTGCACATGAAACCACGCAGCTGTTTGCCACAAACGTCAGGCAACAGAGGCTTATGACCGAAAAAAGGTAGGATGACAGTATGAATACAGCTGCATGGCATCGACAGAATATCGAGGCGGTTCTGGCGGATCTCGGTTCCGCAGTGGAGGGGCTCAGCGTCGAGGAGGCCGCACTGCGGCTCGACCGGTACGGCCCGAACGAGTTAACCGAAAAAAAACGGAAGTCTCCCTTCATGATGTTCCTCGATCAGTTCAGGGATTTCATGATTCTGGTCCTTATCGGCGCCGCCGTCATCGCGGGATTCATCGGCGAGCTCTCCGACACGATCGCCATAGTCGTCATCGTCGTTCTCAATGCCGTCATCGGTTTTGTCCAGGAATACCGGGCGGAAAAGGCCATGGAGGCGCTACGGAAAATGGCCGGGGCGACCGCGACTGTTCTCCGGGCAGGAATGCCCATGACGGTGCCCGCCGCCGAAATCGTGCCCGGCGATATTGTCGCCCTTGAGGCGGGGAACATCGTGCCCGCCGACCTGAGGCTGATCGAGGCGGTCAATCTCAAGATTGAGGAGGCCACCCTCACCGGCGAATCGGTCCCCGTTGAAAAACACACGGACTTGTTGGCCAGCGAAGACCTGCCCCTCGGGGATCGAAAAAATATGTCCTACCGGGGAACCTCTATAACCTACGGCCGCGCCAAAGGAGTGGCGGCGGCAACAGGCATGCAGACGGAACTGGGCAAGATCGCAGGGATGCTCCAAGGGGCCGGAGAGATGAAGACACCTCTGCAGAAGAGATTGACCGCGTTCGGCCAAAAACTCGCCATCGTCGTCCTCGTCATCTGCGCCATAGTCTTTACGGTTGGAATAATCCGGGGAGAGGCACCTCTTCTGATGCTCCTCACCGCCATTTCACTGGCCGTAGCCGCAATCCCCGAAGCACTTCCGGCAGTCGTCACCATCTCTCTGGCGATCGGGGCGAAAAAACTGATCCGGCAGAACGTCCTGATCAGAAAACTGCCCGCCGTGGAAACACTCGGCTCGGTGACCTATATCTGTTCCGATAAAACCGGGACGCTGACCCTGAACAAGATGACTGTTGAGGAAATCTATGCCGACGGCAGCCTGCTGAAAAGCGGCGAAATCAGCCGCGCCGAACCGGCAAAGCTGGCCAAGGGACATCCCGCAGTCTGGGAGTATCTCATGGCCGGTCTTGCCCTCAGCAATGACGCGCATGCCGATGCGGATGGCAATGTAATCGGAGATCCAACCGAGACCGCACTCTACCTCATTGCCGGGGCAAGCGGATTCGACAAGAAGGCCCTGGAGGTACACTTCCCCCGGGTGGCCGAGATCCCTTTCGATTCGCAACGAAAATGCATGACCACCTTCCATGATTTCTCCAGCCTGAAGACAGGCGAGCGGTTCGTTTCCTTCACCAAAGGGGCTCTGGACATCCTCATCCCGCAATCCACCGCTGTCCTGACCTCCCAGGGTTTGCAGGAGATCGACGCCGGTGCCCTGGAAAAAATCAACGAGACCATGGCCGCCGATGGCATGAGAATCCTCTGTCTCTGCATGCGAACCTGGGACGCCCTGCCCGATCCCGTGTCGCCGGCACTGGTGGAAACGGGGCTGACAATTTTGGGCCTCACGGGAATAATGGATCCGCCGCGCGCTGAGGCCAAAGAGGCGATAGCCCTGTGCAAGGCGGCGGGGATCAAGCCGGTCATGATCACCGGGGATCATCCCCTGACGGCCGCGGCCATCGCCCGGCGACTGGGCCTGCTCGATTCCGAAGCACGATCGATGATCACCGGCAAGGAACTGGAGGATCTTTCACTCGAGGAGTTTGAGGAAAGAGTCGAACATATCCGGGTATACGCCAGGGTGGCCCCCGAGCAGAAACTCAAGATCGTCAAGGCCCTGCAGGACAAAGGCCAGTTTGTCGCCATGACGGGGGACGGGGTGAACGATGCGCCGGCCTTAAAAAGCGCCGATATCGGCGTCGCCATGGGAATCACCGGCACGGACGTATCGAAAGAGGCCGCCGCCATGATCCTGCTCGACGATAATTTTGCGACCATCGTCAATGCGGTGAAGGCCGGTCGGCGGACCTTCGACAACATCCGTAAATTCATCAAATACGCGATGACAGGCAACTCGGGCGAGATCTGGACGATTTTTCTCGCCCCCTTCTTCGGCCTGCCCATTCCCCTTCTGCCGATCCACATCCTCTGGATCAATCTGGTGACGGACGGGCTTCCCGGGCTTGCCCTGGCGGCCGAGCCTGCCGAAAAAGGCCTCATGACGAAACCGCCCCGACATCCGCGGGAAAGCCTGTTTGCCCACAGCCTCGGTGTCCACATCCTTTGGGTTGGGCTCCTTATGGGATTTGTCTCGATTTTTGTCCAGGCCTGGTCGGTCAAAACGGGTCACGCCCACTGGCAGACCATGGTCTTCACCGTTCTCTGCCTGAGCCAGATGGGCCATGTGCTGGCCATCCGGTCCGATTCGGAATCCCTCTTCAGCCAAGGCCTGTTTTCCAACAAACCTCTTCTGGGAGCCTTCATCCTGACCTTTGCCTTGCAGATGGCGACGATTTATGCGCCTTTCCTCAATCCCATCTTCAAAACGCAGCCTTTGACCTTCAATGAATTGCTCTTTACGCTTGTGTTGTCATCCGTGGTGTTCCTGGCGGTGGAGATCGAAAAGTGGCTGCGGCGACGACGCGGGATAGTTTCGAGTTTGCCGCCCCACCTTTCGACTGAGGAGAAAGAGAGCCGCTGAAATCGTTTCGCAAGGCCATGTCGTGTTCGCGTGCAATCCGGCGACCCGCCGATGTCTTCGTTCTCAACCAACACTTCATACTGACGGGAAGAATATCGTCCGTCGTTTAACTCAACTGGGCCATGAAGAATTCATGAACATTTCAGAAAAAATTTGGCGGGAATACCATGCAAGGCTCCGGGCGTTTATTCTGAACAGGATTTCCGATGGCACGGCAAGCGACGATATTCTTCAGAACGTCTTTCTGAAAATGCATACCGGATTGGCGTCCCTGAAGGAGGAGCAAAAGCTGAAAAGCTGGCTCTACCAAATTACCCGAAACGCCATAATCGATTATTTCCGGTCGCAGAAGCCTACGGTTGAACGCCCCGAGTGGCTTCCGCAGCCTGAAACCGATTCCGGCGAAGGGATCACGCGGGAATTGTCGCAATGCCTGCAACCCATGATCCAACAATTGCCTGAAAGCTACCGGCAGGCGATCATCCTCTCTGAATTGAAAGAGTTTTCCCAAAAAGATGTTGCCGCAATGCAGGGCATCTCCCTTTCCGGGGCCAAGTCCCGGGTACAAAGAGGTCGAGCCCGGTTGAAAGAAATGCTGACTGAGTGTTGCCGGCTTGAGTTCGACCGGAACGGGCGCTTGAGCGGCTACGAGCAAGAAGGTGGGTCTTATAATGGTCGCTGCTGATAGTTCGCGTCTTTTTTCAATCTTCTCCGTCTTAAGGGTGAGAGCCAAGAGCTCCTCACAAACCAAATTTTACCAAGAAGATCAAAATGGACACGTTAAAACATGACGAGATTCGCAGTGCGGTACGGGAGAACTACGGAAAAGTAGCTGCATCCGGAAGCGGTGGCTGCGGTTGCTCATCCTCATCCTGTTGCGGAACAGCCGGCGGTACAACCACTACGAATTGTTGTGGCACAGCCAATGATGTAACGGCTGCGGATATTTCCCTTGGTTTGGGTTACTCCGCCGAGGACGCGAATGCTGTACCGGAAGAGACGAACATGGGGCTTGGCTGTGGCAATCCGCAGGCCATCGCCTCCCTCCAAGCCGGTGAAACGGTGCTTGATCTGGGCTGCGGCGGTGGATTTGACAGTTTCCTGGCGGTGCGGGCCGTTGGCGAGCAGGGATATGTAATCGGCATAGACATCACCCCGGAGATGGTGAGCAAATCCCGGCGGAACACTAAGAAAACAGCTTTCGGGAACGTCGAATTTCGTCTGGGAGAGATTGAGAATCTTCCGGTTGCCGATGGGATTGTGGATGTCATCATTTCCAATTGCGTCATCAACCTTTCTCCCGAGAAAGAACTGGTCTTCAAGGAGGCTTTCCGCGTTTTAAAACCCGGTGGCAGACTGGTGATTTCCGATGTTGTTAGAACTGTCGAGATGCCCGACGCCGTAAAAAAGGATATGGCGATGTACACCGGCTGCATGGCGGGCGCGTCTTCCATCCCGGAACTGGAATCCATGCTGCGACGGACCGGTTTTGAGAATATCCGGATCAGGCCAAAGGATCAAAGCAGATCATTTATGGTGCATCCGGTTAAGGCAGTCTTGTCTACAGCTTATTGAACTCGCATACAAAATGTTGACCTTTTGCCCGAGCCGCCGATTGCAATGGCCATGTTCGCCTAGAAGAGTTTTTTCGCTTTTGAAATCGCTATCGGTATCAATTTCGATTGCGCCGAGAACATTGGTCAGTTCCTGGTATCGAGTCGAAGACACCAGTTTCTGTCTTGTTACGCAAAGCCTAAAGTCAGTTTCTGCTTCAAGATTACTTCAATATTTCCCATATTTTCAAATTGTTAAATTTCCCTGAGGCATGGGCAACCATTAATATTTTCAGTTTTGCTTTTGCCTTCGCTCTGTTATTATCTGTATGTTACGACAGGCCAAAAGAGCCGGCCCTGAGACATTGCAGTAGAGAGTTGCCCGCAAACCCTCGGGCGAAACGAAGTCCGACATCTGCGCGGGGCTCTCATCCCCAACCATTTCCACGTACTCCGTAAGACCGGCACCACGCCCCTTGCCATGGTTATACACAGGCTGTTGAGTATTTAGGCGGATTCGTGCCGGCGATTGTCCCGGCTGTTCGCGGGGTGAGAAATGTGCCCGTAATAACAATTTAGGTTCTTCCGGTTTAAGCGTACTTTTCAAATAAAAATGTGGACATATTCCTTCCTTAACACTGACTGTCATCAGATGAATAAGGAGGTGGAGGTATGTCCACGAGCATATTGTACCATGGATTCGGCATTTACGGCTACC
>JANOIV010000159.1:0-46946 GCA_031407875.1 Desulfobulbaceae bacterium
CTCCATGGGTAAAACCGCCTTTGCCATGAATATTGCCCAACATGCCGCCATGATTGAAAAGGTCGGAGTGGGCATATTCAGTCTGGAAATGTCCAAAGAACAACTGGTCATGAGGCTTCTCAGTTCCGTCGCCAAAATAGATTCTCAACGCATTCGTACCGGCAAACTCCAGACCGATGACTGGCCAAAGCTTACCCGGGCCGTGGGAATGCTGACGGATGCCCCCATCTATATCGATGACACGCCCGCCATCTCCGTGCTTGAGATGCGGGCCAAAGTCCGCCGTCTTGCCTCACAACACGACATAGGCCTGATCATTGTCGATTATCTGCAACTCATGCAGGGCCGCAGCAACACCGAAAACAGGACACAGGAGATCAGTGATATCTCCAGGTCCCTCAAGGCACTTGCCAAGGAACATCATATCCCAGTGGTGGCCCTTTCCCAGCTCAACCGAAGCCTGGAGAGCAGAACCGACAAACGGCCCATGATGGCCGATCTGCGTGAATCAGGGGCGATCGAACAGGATGCCGATGTCATCTGTTTTATCTACAGAGACGAAGTTTACAACAAGGCCGAAGACAATCCCAACCGGGGCACGGCTGAAATCATCATCGGCAAGCAGAGAAATGGCCCTACCGGCGCTGTAAATTTGACATTCCTTAAAGAATTCACTATGTTTGAAAACATGAGCCACTACAGCGGAGCTGAAGGACAAATCTAGCAGCGGTTCGTATCCTTTCTACCTTCAACAACTCCCGGTCTTGAGCCCGATTAGACAACATTTCAAGACCGCTACATAGAGGCTAACAGTATGACCAGCAGTCCGGGCAGCAGCAACAGATATGATTTCAAATCCATAGAGGCCAAATGGCAAAAACTCTGGGCCGAAAATCGAACATATCGCGCTGCAGAGGATGCTCCTGGCGAAAAATACTATGTCCTGGAGATGTTTCCCTATCCCTCCGGGCGTATCCACATGGGACATGTCCGCAATTACTCTATTGGCGATGTCGTTGCCAGGTATAAACGACTCCGCGGCTACAATGTCCTCCATCCCATGGGCTGGGATGCCTTTGGCCTCCCTGCTGAAAATGCGGCCCGGAAAAACAACAGCCATCCGGCAATCTGGACCTATGATAATATTGATTACATGCGCAAACAACTGCGCCAGCTCGGTCTTTCCTACGACTGGGATCGGGAGATTGCCACCTGTAATCCGGGGTATTACCGTTGGGAACAACTGATCTTTCTTGAGATGTGGGAGAAAGGTATCATCTATCAGAAGGTGACGACGGTCAACTGGTGTGAATCATGCCAGACGGTTCTGGCCAATGAACAGGTCATTGAAGGGACATGCTGGCGATGCGATGAACCTGTGCTTCCCCGAAAAATGAACGGTTGGTTCTTCAAGATCACCGATTATGCAGAAGAACTGCTGGCAGATCTGGATAAACTGAGTGGTTGGCCGGAAAAAGTCGTCACCATGCAGCGAAACTGGATCGGCAAATCCACAGGACTCACCTGTGATTTTCAGATCGAGGGTCTCAACGAGAAGATCTCCATTTTTACCACCCGTCCGGACACCATCTTCGGCGTGACCTTTATGTCGATCGCTCCGGAACATCCTCTCCTCGAGGCCCTGATCTCCGGCTATGACAAGCAGCAGGAAGTTCAGGATTTTGTTGAGCAGATCATTACAGAAAAGCAACGGAAGAATCTGGAGGAGGAACCTGAGAAAAAGGGTGTTTTTACCGGCCGCTTCTGCATTAATCCATTCAGTGGTGAGAAGCTACCTATCTTTGTCGCTAATTTTGTCCTCGTGGAATACGGCACCGGTGCTGTTATGGCCGTTCCCGCTCATGACGAAAGGGATTTCGAGTTCGCACGAAAATATTCCCTCAACATCGTCCCCGTAATCATGCCAGAAGGTGCTGTTCTTGTTGCAGAAAACATGATACAGGCCTATACTGGGCCGGGAGTTCTGGCAAATTCCGGTTCCTTTACCGCCCTGCCCTCGGAAGAGGCGAAGCAGTTGATCCTCGATTATGCCGTCAACCATCAATTCGGTGGACCTCATGTTACCTACCGACTCAGGGACTGGGGTATTTCGCGTCAGCGGTATTGGGGAGCACCCATCCCCATGTTGCACTGTGAAAAATGTGGGGTGCAACCCGTTCCCCGCCAGCAATTACCTGTGGTTCTCCCCGAAGATTCCAACCCCGGCAGCAGCAAGTGTGATCCCCTGCATCAACGTCCTTCTTTTTTCACCACCATCTGCCCGGTCTGCCAAGGTCCTGCCCGCCAGGAAACCGATACTATGGACACCTTTGTCGAATCATCCTGGTATTTTGCCAGGTATACCTGCCCGAGATTCACAGAGGCACCGCTCGATAAAGACAAGGCCTCTTACTGGCTGCCGGTAGACCAGTATATCGGCGGTGTTGAGCATGCCATCCTGCATCTTCTCTACTCCCGCTTCTTTACCAAGGTCCTGCGCGATCTCGGCTATCTTGATATTGACGAACCCTTCACCAACCTGCTCACCCAAGGCATGGTCATCAAAGATGGCTCGAAGATGTCGAAATCAAAGGGTAACGTCGTTGACCCTCATGATCTCATCAGCGAATATGGTGCTGATACCGTCCGTCTTTTCAGCCTCTTTGCCGCCCCTCCGGAAAAAGACCTTGAATGGAATGCCCAAGGGGTGGAGGGATCCTCACGTTTCATAAACCGGGTCTATCGTTTCATTGAAACCAATAAGCAGCGTATTTCAGCTGAATCCGGAGATACTCTGGACCTGGGAGAGGCGGGGCGCCTCCTGCACCGCAAAACCCATCAGACAATACGGCGGGTTACCGAAAATATTGAAAACAATTTCCATTTTAATACCGCCATCAGCGCGGTCATGGAGCTCTTCAACACTCTCACGGCGACCACCGATAATGCTAAAGAATTAAGAGCCGAGCGGCATATTGTCAAAAAGGCCCTTGAGGTGATTCTGATCCTCCTCTCACCCATGATTCCTCATTTCTGCGCCGAGATGTGGGAGATACTCGGCAACCGGGACTCGATTGAATCCGCCCCCTGGCCTCAGTTTGACGCCCAGGCTGCGAGTGAAGATCAGCTTACCATCGTTATCCAGGTTCAAGGTAAGGTCCGCAGTCGCCTCGAGGTACCTGTGGATATAGAGGATGATGATCTGATCAGCCTCGCCCTGGCAGACGAGCCTATTATGAAATATATTGCCGGTCGGATGATAAAAAAGACAATTGTCGTAAGGAAGAAACTTGTAAATATTGTTATTTAATACTATAGTTTTTGATATTTATCTGCTCGGAATAGAGAATAGAAGACCTCTAGAGTATGATTACACTGTTCCTCTTGCTTCTTTTCAGGAGACCTCCCGTTGAAAAAAATTAATCGTATCATACCACTTTTTTTTACACTGCTGTTCCTCTTGACCTCATGCGGATATCACAATCCATATGTCTACTCGGGGCCGGAGAAGACCATTTATATGACCGAATGGAAAAACCGGACCAGTGAGCTCTCTCTTGATTCCCAAATATATCGGTCACTGGCCCGCTGGTACCAGAAAGCAGGTTCCTTGCATGTCAGTAAAACCAAGGGAAAAGCTGACCTCATTCTGGCAGGAGAGATAGTCTCCATTTCTCTCCCGAGTCGCAGCTATAACGCTGATAGAAGAGCTGCCGAGGTTGAGGTCCGTCTTCATGTCCGCTATATTCTCAAGGATATTGCCAGCGGTAAAATCATTCTTGAAGAGCCAAACGAGATCTTGACCCAGTCGTATCTCACCTCAACGAGTGCAGCTGTCGTAAGTGAGAATGAAAAATTGGCAATGGATGAAATTATCAAGATCCTTTCACAGAAGATCTATCAACGAACCCTTGTCGGAATCCCCAAACTCTGATCATTCCACCTCTGCTTGCAAAGGCCGATTTCTTCAGGGAAATCGGCCTTTTTTTTCGTCTATCAACTCTCCTCCCGAGCAAAATGCTTTGAGCCTCTTTCCTCATGTTAACCATTGCCAATCTTGTCATACCCTCACCCTTTATCCTCGCTCCTCTGGCCGGATACACCGATCTGCCATTTCGTCTGCTCTGCAAGGAGTTCGGAGCAGGGCTCTGTGTGTCGGAGATGATTAGCTGCCATGGCTTGTGTTTCAGGCAGCCCAAGACTCTTGCTATGCTCATCTCCTCACCTGAAGAACATCCTGTATCCTTTCAACTCTTCGGGGCTGATCCGGATATCATGGGCGAGGCAGCCGCCATCCTCTCTTCGTTCCATCCCGACCTGATTGACATCAACATGGGCTGTCCGGTGAAAAAAGTAACAAAACGAGGGGCCGGTGCGGCGCTGATGTCCAATCCAGCTCTTGCTGAAAGAATCATCGGCAAGGTTCTCCGGAATTCCACAGTGCCCGTGACGGTGAAAATAAGATCTGGAGTCAGTGCAAATGAACTCAATGGAGAGGAGTTTGCCCGTATGGCCGAGACAGCAGGGGCGGCGGCCATCACAGTCCATGGCAGAACCTGGGCGCAGGGGTTTACCGGCAGATCCGATAGAGAAATCATTGCCAGGATCAAGAGGACTCTCTCCATCCCGGTTATCGGCAATGGCGATATTCTTTCCTATCAGGATGGTCTTGCCATGCTGGCTGAAACAGGTTGTGATGCGGTGATGATCGGCAGGGGAGCGCTGGGAGATCCTTGGGTATTCACAGAAGAGGGCAGGCCGACGGACCTGCCCGGAATCCTTGCAGGCGCCGTCCGACATATGGCACTCATGGCGCAGTTTCTCAATACGGAACAGCTACTTGGCACGATTAAAAATCATATCGGCCGGTACTTCAAGCATCTTCCGGGCAGCGCCAATCTTCGAAAAACGGTTTATGAGAGTCCGACGTTTCCCCATCTCAAAGATTGTCTTTCTGACCTGCGAGACTGCAGGATGGATGATAATTCTTGATAAGAGAATCCCATAAAGCCAGGTCGTCTCTCTTCAGCCCCTTCAGGTAAAATCGCTCTCGACTTTTCTTAGAGATCTTTGTCTTCCCAGTTCCTGATCAGCTCGACCAAGGTCCGGACTCCGATACCTGACGGACCTTTCGGGATATAGGATTTCTCGGTGAATTCCCAGGCGGTCCCGGCGATGTCCAGATGAGCCCAAGGCACATCTTTGGTAAATTTTTCCAGATATGCAGCGGCGGTGATGGTTCCAGCCGACTTCCCGCCAGTGTTCTTGATATCAGCCACATCGGATTCGATCTGTTTGCTGTATTCCGCCCCCAGAGGAAGCTGCCATAAGGGTTCACCAGAACGCTTGCCGGCCGCAATCACCCGGCTGATCAGCTCGTCATTGTTACCGAGTATCCCCGTATAATGATGCCCCAAGGCCACTATCACTGCTCCGGTCAGGGTGGCAAGATCGACAACGCAGATGGGGGAATACTGGTCGATGCCATACGCCAGGGCATCGGCAAGGATCAGCCTGCCTTCTGCGTCGGTATTGACAATTTCAGAAGTAACACCGTTGAAATGAACAACAACATCTCCGGGCTTCACGGCCGCACTCCCTCCCATATTATCGGTTGCCGGCACGATTGCCACGACCCCGATACCGGGCCTTTCCTCGGCAATGACCTGCATTGCCGCCAGCACCGCGGCCCCACCGCACATGTCGTATTTCATGTCCTGCATCCCGGCTGCCGGCTTCAGTGAAATACCGCCTGAATCAAAGGTCAACCCCTTACCGACCAGAAGAATCGTCTTTGTGCTCGCGGGGTGACGATATTCGAGAACAACCATTTGAGGAGGCTCGGAAGATCCTTGATTGACAGCCAAAATTCCTCCCATTCCGAGCCGCTGCATATCCTTTTTTTCGAGAACCCGTAATTTCATATCGAAGGCATCAGCAAGCTCCTTGGCATATGCGACGAAATGCCCGGGCGTCCAGCCATTGCCGGGTTCGTTAGCCATATCGCGGGCCTTGCGCACCGCCAAAGCTGCCCGCGCCCCCCTATCCGCCCCTTTACGGATACCTGCTACCTGCATCATGGCTTGGAAAACAAGCTTATTCAAGCCGCCATAAGGTTTCTCTTTCTTGTCTTCGGTTTTATATTTTAAAAACCGATAATCCCCAAGCAGCAGCCCTTCTGTTAGACATTCGGCCACTTCTGAGGGTTTCAGTGCCGCAAGTTCCGGCAGACAGATCATGATACTGGTTGCCTTGATTTTTTCGCAGTGCCTGGCAATATCACCACCAGCCGTTCTGCAAACCTCTCTCAAGCTATCACTATCGGTCTTTTCATAGATTTTACCAAGACCTATAAGCAGCAGTCGTTTTGCAGACACTGCCGCCTCCTTCAGCAGTTGCGGATAGATAAGCAGAGTGTTGCTCATTTTTGCAGTAAAATCACCAAGTTCAAGTGTCGCCGTCAGCAACGGTTGTAGCCTCTCATCACAGTAGGGCAAGCCTTTTTCCGGCTGTTCAATGCAGAGAACCAACAGGTCTCCCGTATATTTCTCGATATTTTTACTTGTTACCGAAATCTTGGTTGTATCCATAATTCACACCTTTGCGATAGTTTTTCGTAAGATATAATTTTTCTGGTTAATCTTAAGGAATGTACTGTATAATCTCAATATTAGGCAGCAGTCTTTGCTCAACATCCCAGCGTCCGGCTCTTAGAACGGGGCCCAAAATCACGCGTTCACTATAAAATATTTCAGATTTAATAGATGCAAAAGGAGTATACTTCTCGTGCTGCACACACTTATTACCGCCGTAACCTTGGCAATAGTAATTTCCTTTCTTTGTTCAGTATTTGAGGCTGTACTTTATTCGGTTTCAGCCAGCCAAGTGGAAATGCTGAAAAAAGCAGGGCAGTCTTCAGCGCAGATTCTCCAGAACCTTCGAGCTGATATCGACGAACCGATCACTGCAATTCTCACATTGAATACCCTTTCGCATACCGTCGGGGCATCCATAGCAGGCGCTGCCGCTGCAAATCTCTATGGTGCTGAAAGTGTTATCTGGTTTTCCGGCATATTTACATTTGTCATACTCGTCTTTTCCGAGATACTTCCCAAAACCATCGGTGTCACCTTCGCCTATCGATTGGCCCCGGTGATCGCTTATCCTGTCTATTGGATGGTGATATCTCTGAAGCCTATCATCTGGATGTGCAGAGCTTTCACCCGACTCCTGCCTCAAAGGAAAGATGATGGCAATATCAGCGCTGAAGAACTGCAGACGATTGCCTCCCTTTCTCTTGAAGCAGGTGGCATAGAGGCCGACGAGGAAAGGGTCATCAAAAATATTCTCAGACTCAAAACAAAGATAGTCCGGGAGGTCATGACCCCTAGAACGGTCACCTTTTCCCTGAATGAGCATCTTACGGTGGAAGAGGCTATGAAAATGGTTATTCGCCTCGGCAATCATAGTCGCCTGCCTGTCTATGATAGTGAACCGGATAATGTCACAGGAATTGTCCTGCGTAAGGATGTCTTGCAGGCCGCCGCTGAAGGAAAGACCGGCCTAACTCTCGCAGGCATGATCAATCCGGTCCATTTCGTGCCTGAGACCGCCCCCCTTAACCGAATTCTCGTCGACTTTTTTGATCGGCGTCAGCATCTCTTTGTTGTTGTTGATGAATATGGTTCGATGACCGGGATAATCTCAATGGAAGATGTTATTGAAGAGATCGTCGGCCGGGAAATAGTCGACGAAACAGATAAGGCCAAGGACATGCGGGAACTCGCGAGAGCTCAGAACCTGGAGGCATGCAAAAAGTAGAAGAAGCCCCCTTCAACAATCTCACTCTACCGCGCCCAGCCGGATTTTTACGTCCTGTGGCACCCCCTCTCTGGCAATCGTCAGAGCGATCTCCTCACCAACCCGAAACCGTTCGAGCTCGTTCCGGATATCGTCGTAGGAACTCACCCGCACGCCAGCCACTTTGGTAATGATATCGCCGAAAATAATCTCTCCCCTATATTGTGTGGTCGGGCGTAAACCGGTCTGATCGGCTGGTCCATTCTGCTCCACAGCCAGAATGAGAACTCCCTCAATGCCCATGCCGGCCATAAGATTCTCATTCGCCAGAGTGGCTCCGATACCGGGCCTGATAATTTTGCCATATTTTATCAATTCAGGGACGACCCGGTTTACCTCCGAAACGGGTACGGCAAAACCGATACCAGCATAGGCCCCGGAAGGACTATATATTGCCGTATTGACGCCTATTAATCGCCCGGCACTGTCGAGCAGAGGCCCCCCTGAATTTCCGGGATTGATCGCCGCATCTGTCTGGATCATGCCGTGAATCATACGACCGCTCACCGATTTGATCTGCCGCCCCAGGGCCGAAATGATCCCCGAGGTAATCGTACGATCAAGGCCAAAAGGGTTGCCGATGGCAAACACTTTCTGGCCGACCAGCAAATCCGCCGACTCTCCCACAGTGATGGGTCGCAGCAGATTTTTCGGGGCACTGATCTGCAGAACCGCCAGGTCTTTATCCGGTGAAGCCCCAACCAGTACGGCTTTCCAGGTGGAATTATCGGCCATGGTAATCTGCACACTGCTGGCATCACTGATAACATGATAATTGGTTACGATCCGCCCCTCCTGATCCCAGACAAACCCGGAGCCCGTTCCCTGAGGAATCTCGACGGCGTTCAGTGAAAACAAGCCTCGACGCAGGGTCGTACTGGTCACATACACGACAGACGGGGAGTTATTCTTGAAGACCTCGATGGTGTTCTTCTCATCTCCGGCCAGATCTCCCCTGGCTGTAACGGGTCTGGGTTTGGCATCCGGATTCACAGGCGAGCGCTGAATAGGGTCAATAATAAGCCAGAGTCCAAACAGGATCAGAAAAAGGATCGCTAAAAAAGAGAGTTTTTTCATAGATCGGCAGGTGTGACCTCACAGATGTCAGTTGGTTGCAACAAGAAAACTCTCTACTGGCAACTATTTGAATGTATACATGTAACAACATCTTTGCCGCGGAAAGTTACAGGAGAACTCCCATCATGTCGATCAATGTTGTGACAACAGAACCGGTGGCAAGCTATGTGAACATTCAAATGTTTTAACACTCTCCGAGAAAAGGGCTGTCTACCGCGACCGTCATTATCAGACTGCTTAAACAAAAAACCTGGATTATTTAGAGAAACAACTTGCAATTACAGCCATTTTTTCCTTCTAAAAAACAGTAGCGTTATCGACGATGAAAGAATCATCAGCAAAATTGCAAAGGGATACCCCCATATCTTCCCCAATTCGGGCATGAATTTGAAATTCATGCCGTAGGCACTGGCAATGAGTGTGGGTGGCATGAATATAACTGTTACAACAGTAAATATTTTAATTACCCGATTTTGTTCCATGTCAATCAAACCGAGAAAAGTGTTCTGTAAAAATTCAAGGCGTTCAAAATTAAAGGAAGTATGATCAAGGAGAGAGCCTACGTCTTTAATCATGATTCGCATATTTTCATAATCTTCTTTGGGAAACATTTTACTTTTCATCAGGGAAGAGAGAATGCGCTGCTTCTCAATGATATTTTCACGGATAGCAATAGTTGATTCCTGCAGCGAAGTGATTTTAAGCAAAACGTCCCTGTTAGGATCTGTATCACGACTCATCTCTTTACTAATTGTTGTAATCTTGGCCGTGATGCTTTCGATAAGATCAGCATCAAAGTCAATGCGAGTTTCGAGTAGAGTTAGAAAGATATCATCACCATCTACCGGTTTGAATTTTATCGCTCTCAGCTTTCGGTACGTTTCTGTAAATGACCTGAACTCCAGATTTCTTTGTGTAATAAGAATCTTGTTTTTGATTATAAAAGATACAGGCTCGTTCCTGAAGTTATCTTCCTCTTGAATCAGAAAATTGAGATTAATACCTATTTCATCTTCAGTTTCTACGTATTTTGAACTGCTCTCAATTTCTTCACTTTCTTGTTTGGTGAATAATTCTACATTAAAATTCTTTTCAACATGAAGCTTTTCCTCATCTGTAGGATTGATGAGATCAATCCAGAATATATTAGAATTCGCAGAAATATTTCCGCTTTCCAATTTAACAAAATTTTTTTCGAGAAAAAAATAATTAACCATAATAGTTTTCCTGAATCATACTTATGGATTATAATTTGAATAACATAAAGCATCCCATGCCTTATCCATATAAAAGTGACAATTGCAACACCAGTTCTAGCCAGACCGGAAATGACTATTCCCTCATTATCAATTAGCTGTTTATCCCTTTATTTTCTATTGATTATACAAGATATATCAAAGTTACCGAGCAGAACTTCTTTGAATTTCATGATATCCCAATTATACTGTCACAAGTTTGCAATGCTACTACCATTTTTCAATTCAGGTCAATTTCAGTTTTCTTTAAATTTGCATTTTCCATCGATACTCCATCTTTCATCCAACTCAGCCAAAAAATGAACGAAGAAAAAGCCTTCCCCTTTGAAATAGTTGAGGAAATCTATCTCAACGCATGCGAACTGCATCAAGGCGGCCGGTATCGCGAGGCGGAAACACATTATACCCGTCTTCTTGAATTATTTCCTGAATCATCTTCTCTCCATTACAACATGGGCCTGCTATTATATGAGCAGGAAAAGTTCAGCGAATCTCTGGATCACTACTTACAGGCCCTGGAAGTATCTGAAGACGACTCCGATCTTCTCTATAATCTTGGTCTTTGTCTAAAAAAATGCGGTAAAGTCAATGAAGCGGTCCTGGTGTATGTCGGCTTGGCAAAAATCACCCCGGATGATGCCGATTGCCTCTATAATCTCGCCTGTTGTTACAAGGATATCCATGAACACAACGAGGCAATCGATGTTCTGCGGCAGGTACTGCAACTGCAACCGACGCATCAATCAGCAACGAACAATCTCGCCTACCTCCTGCATCTTCAGGGAAATCTGCACGAGGCCAAACTCTATTACCAACAGCTCCTCGAACTGGCTCCAGACCATCAGGCCGCCCGCCACATGCTGGCCTCTGTACAGGGAGAGAAGGTGAACAATGCCCCGGAGGAATACATCAGAACCGTATTCAACAGTTATGCCCCGGATTTTGAGAACAACCTTGTGCAAGGGCTGGGCTATTCTGTCCCGGAACAGCTTCGACGCTCCCTCGAACAACTGGATGATATTCGCATTCCCTTTCACCACGCCCTCGATCTAGGCTGTGGTACAGGTCTTGGAGGTGCTGCATTTGCAGATCTCTGTGGGCGTCTCACAGGTGTTGATATCTCGGAGGATATGATCGAAAAGGCCAGGGCGAAGGGAATATACGACTGTCTTGTGGTCGATGAAATCACCCGATTCCTCCAGACATCTTCCGCCTGTTATGATTTTGTCGTGATGGCGGATGTCCTGATCTACCTCGGTGATCTGGAGCCCGCCTTAGCGGCCATTCACGCCAGGACTACAGAGGATGGACTGGTGTGTTTTTCAACCGAGACGACTGATGACGCGGATTTTCAGCTGCAGCCGACAGGTAGATTCGCCCATTCTCCCGGATATATAACAGCCATTGCTGAAAAAACCGGTTGGACCATCAAGCATTCGCTTGCCACACGGCTGAGGAAAGAAGGGATTGACTGGATTGTCGGCTCTCTCTTCTTTCTCGTCAAACAGTTTCCGCAATAAAATGCCCCGCTTTAAGGAGACTGAGCCTCAATTAAACAGGTCGGTCTTCTGGACAATCCAGCATATCAGTAGACCCAAAACCATGGCGGTAAACCCCATGGTACGCAGGTGCTGCGGTGAAAGTTCAGTGAGCTTGAGGAGCCATTTCCGCATGGCCTCGGGAGAAGCGGCATAAGGTAAGCCTTCAAGGATGAAAACCAGGCCTATGAGAAGAAAAAGAAGTTTCATGCCCGGCTATCTACCAAAGCTTGCGGAAGAATTCAAGTGCTGAGACGCATCGCCCTTCTGGCAAACGTAACGACTCAGTGTTATTACATTGCTTTTTCCGTGTTCGCTTAATAATATATACCATCCTCAACTCAAATCAAAAACTGCTTCTTCCCGCAGAAAATTTTACTCTGAATCACCGCCACAACACCATGACCGAATCACAAAAAACAAAGTATACTGAGGCAGGAGTTGATATTGATAAAGGTAATGCCTTTGTCAGGGGTATCAAGGAAATAGTCGCCTCAACTCATCAACGCGGAGTTCTGAGCGATATAGGGGGGTTTTCCGCTCTCTACGCTATTGATGTCAACAAATATAAAAAACCCGTCCTTGTCACCTCAACAGACGGCGTCGGCACCAAACTGGCGGTAGCCCACCTCTGTAATAAACACGACACTATCGGTATTGATCTGGTGGCCATGTGTGTCAACGATATAATTGTCTGTGGCGCAACTCCCTTGTGTTTTCTGGACTACTTTGCTGTAGGCAAACTTGATCTGCATATTGCCACTGAAATCGTCAAAGGAATTGCCGAGGGCTGTCATCAGGCAAAATGTTCTCTCGTTGGCGGAGAAACTGCAGAAATGCCGGGACTCTACCGTGGAGACGATTATGATCTGGCAGGCTTTGTCACCGGCATTGTTGATCGGGATGCCATCATCGATGGTTCAGATATCCGAACGGGCAATGTCATTATCGGTCTGGCTTCAAGCGGACTGCATTCAAACGGTTTTTCGCTGGTACGCAAGATCTGTTTTGAAGAATTACAGCTGTCAGTCGATCAGTATATCGATGAGCTCGGCTGCACCCTCGGCGAAGAGCTCCTCAGACCTACCAGGATTTACGTCCAATCCGTGCACAATGTCCTGAAAAACTATCGAATAAACGGCATGGTCCATAACACGGGCGGTGGGTTCATCGACAATATCCCGAGGATCCTGCCCACCGGCTACAAAGCGGTCATCCATACAACCAGTTGGCCCCAGCCGCCAATCTTCAATTTCCTGGCTGAGAAAGGCAATGTTCCGGCAGCGGAGATGTACCGTACCTTCAATATGGGAATCGGCCTGATGGCCATAGTCGATGGAGCGAAGGCACAGGATATCTGCCATCACTTCAGTGCCCTCGGCGAGAAGGCCTATGTCATTGGTGAGATCCTCCAAAAGGAGGAAAATGAGTCAGCAGCTGTTGAACTTATAGATTGAAAAAGAGAGTTATAGAGAACAGACAAGCGGCCTTTCACCTGTGGTGAAAGGCCGCTTGTCTGTTCAGAGGAACTCAGACTGCGCAATCAGCCGTGCCGCCGCAGATTTTTTCGAGGGCGTGAGGCAGGACGGCAATAATTACTTCGAGATTTTCCCGAGCGGCTTTCAGACTGCCGGGAAGATTGACAATGAGGCTTTTCCCTCGGATCCCCACCTTGCCGCGGGAGAGAACCGCGTTCGGTGTTTTGGCAAGGCTTGCTGCCCGCATTGCCTCGGCCATTCCCGGCACCTCTTTATCAATGACCTGAAGCATGGCTTCGGGAGTCACATCCGTCGGAGCAACCCCTGTCCCGCCGGTTGTAACAATCAGGGTGATGCCTTGATTGTCGACCAGATCAATAAGAGCCTTCACGATGACGGTCATCTGGTCAGGGATAACCGCATAGGATTTTTGCACATACCCTTCCTGCTGCAGTTTTTCGACAAGATATGGCCCACTGGTATCTTCTCTCTCTCCTCTGAACCCCTTATCACTGAGTGTCAGAACCGCAAAAGTGTAGGGTCCAAGGACGTGGTTTTCAGATGTCATTTGCTTGTTCTCCCCTATTCGGTGCGGTGTTCAGCAATAATTTTTTCCGCGACCTGGGCAGGAACTTCGTCATAATGAGAGAAAGACACGGTAAACGAGCCAAGACCTCCGGTCATTGAGGTGAGATCCGTGGCATAACTCTGGATCTCAGCCATCGGTGCCTGGGCGTTGATGATCTCCGACTTGGCATCGGAATCCATGCCCATGACCTTTCCTCTTCGGGAGTTGAGATCACCCATGATATCGCCGACATTGTGCTTACCAACCTTGATCACCATATTCATATAGGGTTCCAGCAGTATCAGCCCGGCCTCCTGTGCCCCCTTCTTAAAGGCCAGGGAGCCGGCAATCTTGAAGGCCATTTCCGACGAATCGACATTATGGTAGGTACCATCGACCAGAGAAATCCTCACATCAATCACCGGATAACCCGCCAAGACACCTTTTTCCATGGCTTCCTGGATACCCTTGTCAACTGCGGGGCGATACTGCTGGGGAATGACCCCACCGACAATACTGTCGACAAATTCGTAGCCGCCGCCGGGCAGAGGGGATATCTCGATCCAGCAATCACCGTACTGACCGCGACCGCCACTCTGTTTCTTGTGTTTGCCCTGTACCCTGGCTGAGCCGCGTATGGTCTCCATATAAGGGATCTTCGGCAGCGACAGTTCCATTTCAACGCCAAATTTCTTCTTGATCCTGGACCCGACCACCTCGAGATGAACCTTGCCGATACCGGATATGAGCACCTGTTTGGTTTGCTGCTCCCGGGTCAGCCTGAGGGTCAGGTCTTCGTCGAGCATCTTGGTTATCGAGGAGAATAATTTTTCCTCATCACCCTTTTTAGCGCTCACTGCATAGGAGATGACAGGCTGAAGGGCAACCGGGGGCTCGTAGATGATGGGCGCATTGGCGGCACAGAGAGTGTCACCGGTGGTCGTCTCTTTGAGTTTTGCCACAGCGACAATCATGCCCGGCCCGGCAGTTTCAACAGGTTTCTGCTCTTTGCCCTCAAGAACATAGAGTTGACCGAAGCGCTCCGGCGTGCCTTTACTGGCGTTATAAAAGGTATCACCCTTGAGAATTCCGGAATAAACCCTAAAAATAGTCAGGCGTCCTGCATAAGGGTCGGCCATCGTCTTAAAGACCAGGGCGGAGAAGGGTTGATCATCGACTGGTTTTCTTTCGGCCGTCTCACCGTCTCCGGGCAGCTTACCGACCTTGGCCGGTCTCTCAGAGGGAGAAGGTAGAAGCATATTGATACTGTCAAGCAGAGCGACGGTCCCTTTGTTGAACAGCGCCGAACTGACACAGACCGGGGTCAGACTGGCCTTTGCCACCCCTGCCCGCAGGCCTTTCATAATCTCCTCAGCCGTCAGTTCGCCTTCTTCGAGAAATTTCTCGATGAGATCGTCATCTGTTTCGGCCACGTTTTCCATGAGGCTTTCACGGTAGAGGGCTACCTCATCGGCTAGCTCTTCCGGCACCTCTATCTCCTTCAAGATCCCTTTGTTTCCTCCTTCAAAGAGATAGGCCTTACCGGAAATGATATCAACGATTCCTCGGAAATTATCCTCGGCTCCGATGGGCAGATGCAGGACCACAGGTTTACCCGGCAGAGACCCACGAATTTCATCAAGGGTTCTATTAAAATCGGCACGCTCACGGTCCATCTTATTGATGACAATCATATTCGGCAGATTTCTCTCGGCAACCATATTAGCAAATTTAATGGTCTGCCCTTTCACCCCTAACACAGCGCCAATGACAAAGAGGGCACTGTCGCATACATGGGTGGCAAAAAGCGTCTCGTTGAGGAAATTATCGTCTCCGGGGGTATCTATGAGGTAAATATCGTGTTTTTTCCAGGCATAATGATGAAAAGAAGAGTTGATTGAAATATTTCTGTGAATCTCCTCGTCCTCATAATCCATGGCTGAATTACCATCATCCACCTTTCCGAGTCTGCTTATCTTTCCTGCAGTGTAAAGCATGGCTTCAGCCAGTGAAGTCTTGCCACAGTTTCCATGTCCAACTATTGCGATATTTCTGACCATATTTGTATCCTGCATTTTTATCTCCTCAATCGGTTATTCAATGCCCTCTCCAAATCATCCAATACACAATACCTGCTTAGGAGCCGTTACGAAATAACTTGTCGATTTTTCATATTTCGTTACGGCTCTTTTTGCCGATCCCGACATTTCTCTGTGCCAGTTATTAATTACTAACGGCTTACCTGCATTTGTTCACACCAAGACTCATCAGATATATTCAATTTCAAAAGATAAAGTCAAGGATGTTCGACATCCCCTTTTCGTTCGGAAAAAAATAAGTTTTGTTGAGAAAATGATTCGTTTCCTCTTCGATGATTCACTGGCAAAAAAGCCAGGGAGAAGGTATCCTTGCGCAGCAAGTCATCTATCATGAGTTTCTATACGGTCAGATTAATTGGAAAACAAAGCAAACACCAGCGGCGGAATCGCACGGTCGGCAGCAACAGTGGGGGGGGCTGTATTGTGCAGTCGTGTTCTCGGACTGGTCCGCGAACTGATCTTCGCATGGATGTTCGGTGCGGGTCTGGCCTATGACTCTTTTGTCGTCGCCTTCCGCATCCCCAACCTCCTGCGGGATCTCTTTGCTGAAGGCGCCCTCTCGACAGCCTTTGTCACGGTCTTCGCAGATTACGATACCAACAGGAGCAAAGAAGAGACCTGGCGGCTGGCCTCGAATGTCCTGACCTTCTTCGCCATCGCCCTCAGCCTCATTTCTCTTATCGGCATCTACTTGGCTGGACCGCTCGTCTCTCTTTTGGCCCCCGACTTCAGTGCCATCACCGGCAAGGTCGAGCTCACCGAGAAGCTCACCATGATTATGCTGCCCTTCCTGGTCTTCATATCGCTTGCGGCAGTGGTCATGGGCATACTCAATACCAAGGGCCGCTTCTTCGCCCCGGCCATCGCCTCGAGCTTTTTCAATCTGGGATCGATCATCGGCGGTGTCAGCATGGCGGCGATCATGCCGCATTTCGGCCAACCGGCAATCGTCGGCATGGCCTTTGGCACCCTCATCGGCGGGATGATGCAACTGGGGGTTCAGTTTCCAGCATTGCAAGGAACTGGTTTCAGCTACCGCCCCTGCCTTAGTCTCAGCGATCCGGGACTCAGGCGCATTCTTAAACTGATGATCCCCGCTACCATCGGCCTGTCGGCCACTCAGATCAATATCTTCATCAACACGAACTTTGCCTCGTCCTGCGCTGAAGGTTCAGTCTCCTGGCTTGCCTACGCCTTTCGGCTGGTGCAGCTGCCGATAGGCCTTTTCGGTGTGGCCCTTTCCATCGCCATGATGCCGGTCCTGGCCAGACATGCCGCCAACAAGGACGTCGTGGCGATGAAGGATACCCTGGTCGCTTCACTCAACATGGTTCTCTGCCTGACCCTGCCGGCCACGGCCGGGCTCATTGTGCTGTCAGAACCCATCATCCGCCTCATATTCGAGCACGGGGCTTTCACCCCGTCGGATACCCTGGCAACAGCCCAGACGCTGTCCTTCTATGCCATCGGTCTCTTTGCCTATTCAGCCAACAAGGTCCTGGTACCGGCCTTTTATGCCCTTGATAAAACAAAATATCCCGTCGTGGCCAGTTTTCTGGCGATCCTCAGCAATATCGTCATCATCAACCTGACCATTGACCGATTTCAGCACCTGGCCATCGCCTTCTCGACCTCGTGCACCATGCTGCTGAATTTCGGCTTTCTCACTGCCGTGCTGTACTTCAAGATGGAAGGTTTCGCCCTGCGCCCTCTCTTGAAGACTTTTTGTAAAATCCTGGCGGCGACCGGGGTTATGTCTCTCTGGCTCTATCTAGGGGAAAGGCTTTTGCATGCCTGGCTGCTGGGCAACATCATCGAGCAGCTCGCCTCCACCTTTAGCCTGATCCTCTCGGCAACCTTGCTCTATGTTTTTGTTCTATCCTTTTTCAAGGTGCAAGAGTTGAACGACATCATTCAAAAAGTACGCCTCAAATTCGGGCGCTAATCCTTTTTCTCGCCCGCCTGACGCTCCAAGGTCTCAATTTTTTCCTTGAGTATCTGGAGGGCCTGGCTGATTTCATCAATCTGGCCCATACGGGCAACCTGCATCTTCTCCAATGTGGTATGCACCAAGGCCTCCAGTTGTTTTTTAATTTCCTCCTGAGACTCCTCGGATTTTTTTATCAGTTCATCGACAAGTTTGCGGCCTTCATTTTCCGTAAGGTTTCCTTTCTGGATAAAATCCGTCGCAATTTCCTCAATTTTCTCCTTTGTCAGGGCAGCAATTCCAATACCTGTGAACATTGCCTTCTTTATAAGATCGAACATAATTTCCTCCCTTCTCAAAAATTATCAGTACGCCGGTTGCTGAAAAAAATCAGCAGCGCGTTCCAAGGCCTCGTCTAGACTGTTGCTCTTCTGCACAGCGGTAGCGAGAAAATGACCGAATTGAAAATTTCCGGCATAATAGTGGGTGAATTGTTTCAGCCGTCCCAACCGACGTTCTTCGGCAAAGCGCTCCTGCAAGAGTTCGCAAAACCGAAAATAGACCCCTCGTCGGTCTCGGCCTGAACCGGATTCGGTCAGACCATAGATTTTGCGGGCAATATCCGCGAACAACCAGGGCTGACAGGCAGCGCCTCTGCCAAGCATCAGTCCGTCGGCCCCCGAGAGATGCAGGCATTTTCGGGCGTCTTCCACTGAGAAGATCCCACCATTGGCGATCACTGGGACGTTGAGGGCAGCTTTTACCGGGGCGATACATTCCCAGCGGGGTCTACGACAGAATTTTTCACCGTTCATCCGGCCATGCACGGTGAGGAGATCAATCCCCTCACCTTCCAACATACGGCAGAAATCGACCAATTTTTCGGCATCAAGACTCTCTCCGAGACGGATCTTGGCACTCACCGGTAGGGATGTGCATTTTCTCAAGGTTCTCAGAAGCAAGCATACTTGATCGGGATCACTGGTCAGAAAGACTCCTGCTCCCTGTCTGCGCAACTGCGGGGCCGGACAACCGAGATTGAGATCCACACCCTGAGCTTCCAGTCTGTGCAGTCGTTCCACAGCCGGGGCAATGGCCTCTTCATCCGTCAGAAAGAGTTGATAAAAAAGTGGATATTCTTGTTTTGTCCGCATCAAAAATGGTGAACAGGGACTTTCTTCAGGGAGTTTTCGGGCGGCCAGCATCTCTGTGAACAACAGTCCGACTCCTCCCTCTTCCAGAACGAGAGACCGCAGGGCCGAATGCGATAGGCCGACCATGGGGGCAAGGACCAGGGGCGGAGAAATGGTAAGGCTCCCGACTGCAAGTTCCTTCTGTGGCTGATACGCTGGCATAGTTGATAGTTGCTGGGCAGGAGACAAAATTTATTTCACCGATTGCTTGACAATAGCCATGACGATTGCCTGTTCAAGTTTCTTGAAAAGTTTGACATGGATGGAAAAATCCTGTTCCACGACATTATGGAACTTGACACCGACAATCATCCCGGCGCAACGCATCATTTCACCTTTGACAAGTCCAATTTCCGTAACAATCTGCCGCCCTAAAAGGAGGCGGGCGTTGTCCTTGTTGGATATCCGGATAGAAAAGCCAAGGCCTCCTTTTGATATATCAATCATCTCGCCCTTGAAGGTCCGTTTCCCGGTATGGCCAAAGGGATCGAGGAGCATGTTGTTGAAGATAAGCGAAACAGGATATCTTGGATAGTCTCTCCTGTCACTGCCGGCCATCCTGATAAGATCGGGGACGATATCGAACTTCATGCAGAAATCCTGCAGTTTGGATTCTATACCAGGATGGGTATTCTTTAGTGTGGCAAGCACCTGACGATCAAGGACATGAATATGCACTGCTGACTGAGCCTTCAGGGTAACTGTCCATACTGAAACGGAAAAAAATTGATCGACACCCAGGATATCGCCCGGCTGCATCCGCTTGAGAAAGGTTTCCTGCGAACCGCTGTTGCAGTAGATACCCGCAAAACCTGAATTGATAAAATAGAGACTGGTATCCGTCTCGCCACTGTGGACGATGACATCCTCCGCCTGATATTTTTCCAGACGCAAGGCATAATACATGGCCGTGAATTCTTCAGTGGTCATTTTTTCATAAAGATCACCCCAGATCTTCAGGTGGTTGCTCGTTATGGAAGAACTCTTTTCCTCCTCGATGATCTCCCCTGCCCTGATAACTTCAGAAAGAGCCATAGGGTTTATTTCCAGCAGTCTATCCCGGAGCATTTCCGCAGTCAAAAAATCCTTGTCACGGGCTGCAGTTACACAGCGGTTATAGATCTTCTGACAGGCCTTTTCCAGATCTCCGCCTTTGATAAGGGAAACGATTTCTTCTTCAAGTCCACGGACCTTCGAAGAGGCCCTGGCCATCTCTTTGGGATCATCATCAAAGCAGATGTCCGTTTCAATTGTCTTCTTCTGATGGATGTGGCGCAACTTGGGTTCCAGTACCAGTAGGGTTTCTTTAGCAAGCGTGGAAATCCTATCCTGAGCAGGACTTCCCGGATGAGCAACAATGAGTTGCTTGAGTATAGTGACGCTTTTCGGGGAGGGAAAATTTTTCAGTGCCGAGATGATTCTGACAAGAAGCTCTTCTTTGACGCGTTGGGCAAAGCTGTCTCTTTTGGCAAGAAGATCATATAAGGCCTCGGCTACCCCCTCCCCTCCTAACTGTGCGAGCTGCATCACGAGAGGGACCTTCAATTCATCATCGACTACCGGCAAGGCCTCAAGGAGACGGGGCTTCATCTTACTGCCGGCAAGCATGTCGATACAGCTGATGACCTCTTGTTGCACCCGGATATCCTGGTGTTTGAGATAGGGCTGCACCAGGGAATACAGGGAAGGGTCGCCTATTTCGGCAATGATATAAATTACGTTGCGAATGATATACCAGGGTGGATTTTTTTTGAGGCATTCCAAGAGGATGGGAACTGCAACATTACCGGCTACAGGGATTAGACGCATGAGCAGAAGTCGGTCCCGTTTGCTGTCACTGTGCATGAGTTTATTCAGCAGGAAGATAACTGCCCGGCGGCCAAGATATACGAGGAGATTATCAACACTGGCCTGTTTCTTTTCTTCATCAAGCAGGTACTCACCTACGAGAATTTCAAGGATCTCCTTGGAGGCAAGATTTTCCTGAATCTTGGCCAGCATTCCCCTGATGGTATTACCCTTTTCCAGAATACCGCTTTGAATCTGATGAATGATAACCAGCAATGCCTCGGCCTCGTTGAAAAGTCCTCTATCCAGCATGAGCTTGCCAAGCTGCTGGATCTGCTTACAAATGACGCCGAAACCGGAGATATAGACCGTCTCAAACTGCAGCCAATCTACCAGCAGTTTTGAGAGAGGCTCCAGAGAATCCAGATGTTCTTTTTCAAGAATCTGACCGAGAAGAAACGACAGGGCCATGACAGACCGTTCCCGCAGCACCACATCGTTACAACAGGCACTTTCGCCAAGCCTTCGCAGCAGAATCGCGGCCTCTTGCTCTTTTCCCTTGGACAGGAGAGAAAAGATATAGTTTGCGAGATTGGTTACCAGTTCATTATTGCGCAGTATTTCAAAGTTGCCGCGCTCAAACTCGGCAACACCGCGGGAGACACGTAGGACCTCACGGGCACGCTCAGTCTCTTCGATGATTTTTCTGGCAATATCAAGAGCCTTTTGCTGCCTTTCCTTGTCAATTTCCATAAATCCCTCTTCGTCATATGGTCATATGTTATGAAGACTCCATAATACAGCAGGTTCCAGAAAAGTTTTCACCCTTAATGGGATCTGTCGTGGTATTATACATTTCCTTTACTCTGATACACAAATAGTTTTCCTATTATTATAGTCAGATAGATGAATAAAAACCAGTCCTGCAATGACATAAATCATGCGCAGCACCAGGAACTGAGTTTATAACATATTGATATTTAATACCATTATTTTATCAGTAGCTGGGCAGGAGGAACGGGTTGTCTGATACAGAATCATGCAATGTTTATCCTCTCCTGCAAGCTATTATATAAGGATTGTTCAGTAAATCGTCTGATTGCTATTTATTTGACATGCGCCCTGTTGGATTGTATAGATTTGTCTGATTTTGATTGCCGCTTCACAACAACCCTCAGAACCAGAACTTCCAAAGGGAAAGACGGAGATTATCATGGTTGGCAGCACCTCAAGAAAAAACCGATTGGGCATTTTCTTTTTCATTATTCTCGTTCCTTTTTTTCTTCTATCGCAATCCGAAGCTGAAATACGCTATGTCTCAGACCTCCTGATTATCAATCTCAAGGATAATCTTGAAAAACCCTATCGGGTTGTCGCGAATGTCAAATCAAACGATCCGCTTACAATTCTCGAAGAAAATGACAACTATGCAAAGGTTGAGACAGAAGGGAAACAGGTGGGATGGATAGCCAAAAAGTATTTAACTACCACTCTTCCCAAAAGCCTCGCTATCGATCAGCTCCAAAAAGAAATAGAGGATCTGCGGGCCAATCGCTCATCTGCCACTGCACCGCTAAACGCAGGCACCAGCCCCTCTGCAAACCAAAGTGTATTGGCGGAACGTGACCGCCTGCAAGCTGAGTTGCAGACAGCCATGACCCGGATAACCGAACTTCAGGCCACAAAGGCGCAGACAGACGGACAACCCTCCCCTCCCGACGGCGTCGCGATGAACTCGGAAATGAAGAGGCTTGGAGAACAAAAACAGCAGTTGGAATCGGAAATAACCGCCTTGCAGGTACAATATGAAAACCTCAGCGATGGCACCCTAGATGTCTCCGCTCTGATAAAGAATAAAAAAGATCTCCTAGTTGAAATAAAAGAAAAAAATGAACGGATTGCCGCACTCGCGGCGGAAAATGAGAAGCTGGCTCAAACAGCGATGATCTACTGGTTCTGCGCTGGTGCCCTAGTCTTTGTCATCGGCATGTTTTCCGGGAAAATGATTGGCAGAAAAAAAACCAAGTACTCTTACTGATCGGTGCATGACTTGAATACCTATGGCACGTACTCTCTGAAAAACAAACAGGTTTACAGGCTGGGTCGTAGACGCAGATATCTCCCCTTCAACTTGTATTCCGCTTGAATTTTTGCAGAAGATATCCTAAGTTTTGAAGTTTTATGTTTTGACGATGAGCCAGAAGGGCAGTGTTGTGTCAACACCGTTTTCCCCTTTTTCAACCTGGCCTGGCGGACAACCTTTTCTGTTGTCACAGAGATACAAAATCTCCTTGCACAATCACGAAGCCATCGCTCAAAAATAACCGTAACTTTAGGAGCCGTAACGTAATGGTCAGGTCGCTCTTCATTCATTCCTGGAGCGAGCCACACTGGGCCATCCATGGCCTGCGAAATGTAATGGTTATTTCGTAACGGCTCCTAACTACCTGTCCTCACTTAAAACATCATGAATAACCTTTCTCGCAGAATCGTCATAACCGGTGTGGGACTTGCCGCGCCCAATGCGGATAATCTCATAGATTTCCGTCACAATCTTCTTCATGGCATCAGCGGCATACAGGAGATTGAGCTACGCTACTTCGGCAAGGCCCCGGCCGGAATCTGTACCTTTCCCGAGACCAAGTACCGAAAAAAGAAAGAAAACAACCGGGGCACCCGAGCGGGTTGTCTGGGGGTCTATTGCGCCCACGAGGCCCTTGCCAATGCCGGGCTGGCTTTAACTGCCTATGATCCCTCATTGATTGGGGTGTATATCGGTCTCACAGAACATGGTACGGTCGAAACCGAGAACGAGATCTACAATATCAGTAAATACGGCTATGACATAAACTATTGGACCCACCACCATAATCCTCGAACGGTGCTCAACAATCCGGCCGGCGAGATTACCATGAGCCTTGGTATAACCGGTCCTCATTATACTATCGGCGCAGCATGTGCCGCCGGCAACGCCTCTCTTATCCAGGCGGTGCAGATGCTGAGACTTGGAGAGGTGGAAATGGCACTGGCCGGCGGCATCTCGGAATCGACCGGATCTTTCGGTATCTTTGCCAGTTTCAAGGCCCAGGGTGCACTGGCAGAGGCCAAAGATCCCCGTATGGCCTGCAGACCTTTTGATTTGTCACGTAACGGTATCGTGGTCTCGGAAGGCGCCTGCATCTACGTCCTCGAATATCTGGACAAGGCACTTGCCCGTAATGCCAAGATTTATGGCGAAATTGCCGGTTACGCGATGAACTCGGATGCCCGTGATTTTGTTCTGCCCTATGGCGTACGTCAGGCCGAATGTATGCGCCTGGCGCTGCAACGGGCTAATATGCAACCGCAAGATGTTGATCTCATTAATACCCATGCCACGGGCACCAAGCAAGGGGACATTGAGGAGTGCAAGGCCATCCGTGAGGTATTCAGCGGTTCCTCGACCACCTATATTAATAATACGAAAAGTATCATTGGTCATGCCATGGGTGCGGCAGGGGTCCTGGAACTTGCCGGCAATCTCCCGGCTTTTACTGATAATCTTGTCCATCCGACCATCAACGTCGACAATCTCGACCCCGATTGCCGGCTCGACAACCTCGTTCTCAACACACCTAGAGAGGCCAAATCAATTTCCGTTATCTTGAATAATTCCTTTGGGATGGTGGGAATCAATTCCGCCGTTATTGTTAAGAAATATGCTGAATGACAAGGCCAACTGAAAATGAAGATAAAAAAAGTCATGAAAAAGATCTGCCGGTTATGTTATAGAAAGGACTTTGTTTTGTAACGGGTACAGCTTGCAACAGCATACATGATCATACCCATCTAATATATTGAGTCACCCACACGTTCTACCTGGAGACACACATGACGCGAGAAGAAATCAAAGCTCTCATCCTGGAGATTATTGAAGATATCGACGAAGAAGCGGATTTTGACGCCCTGCAACCGGACCAGCCTCTGCGGGATCAACTCGATCTTGACTCCATGGATTTCCTGGATATCGTTATGGAACTTCGCAAACGTCATCAATTGCAAATACCTGAAGAAGACTATCCGCATCTGGCCTCCCTTAACAGCTGTGTAAACTATCTGGAACCCCTTCTGGAAAACGCCTGAAGGTGTGAAGGTCCCTCTTCTCATTATTGGCGGCGGGCTCTCGGGACTTGCCGCCGCCATCAGGTTTGCCAGATTCGCGCCCGGTGTCTTGATCCTGGAAAAACATTCCCGCGTAGGCGGTCTTAACTCGTATTATTACAGAAACAACAGACTTTTTGAGACCGGCTTGCATGCCATCACCAATTATGCCGAGCCTGGGAATAAAAAGGCCCCACTCAACCGCCTATTGCGGCAGCTCAAGCTCAACCGTGACCACCTTGATTTTCATCAGCAGATTCACAGTGAAATCCTTTTCCAAGGTTGCGAGTCTCTCGTTTTTTCAAATAATTTTGAACAAATACGAGATGAGATTTCCATCAAATTCCGCCGCTCTGCCGGTGGTTTTGCCAAACTTGTCTCCTTTCTCGACGGCTATGATCCTTTCAAGACTGTCCCCTTTTGTTCAGCAAAACAATTTCTCCAAAACCTGCTTCCTGATCGACTACTGATCGACATGTTACTCTGTCCGTTGATGTATTACGGATCAAGCCTCGAAGAGGACATGGACCTGTCACAATTCGCCATCATGTTCCGAGCCATTTTTCAGGAAGGCATGTTCAGGCCGGGAGGCTCGATCAAAGATTTCCTTGATCTTTTGCTGACGCATTACCACTCCCTTGGCGGCACTCTCCGGAAAGGGGCGGAGGTGCAGGAAATTCTCCATCAGGGGCGGACCGTTCAAGGTGTACGCCTGACTTCAGGCGAAGTCATTGAATGCGACTGCCTTCTTTCCACCGCAGGTCTTGCTGAAACACAGACATTGTTGCAGGAGCCTCAACCTGAGCTGAAAACCGCAAGACTGGCGTTTGTCGAGTCGATTTTCCAACTTCCAGACCAGGGGCGCCACCTCCTGCCCCGGGATCGGACGATAATCTTTTATAATACCAGTCAAGATTTCCACTTCAAAAAACCAGCTGACCTCGTCGACTTTGCCAGCGGTGTGATCTGCCTGCCCTTTAATTTCCAGGACCTGCAAGCACAGGAACACATCGAAGTCCGCTCTACACATCTGACCAATTATTCAGGATGGAAGGCTCTTGCGGCCAACAGAGAAATGTATTTGGCCCAAAAAACCGAAATTGCCGAGAAGTCCAGAGAAGTCCTCGCAAAAATCATAGGGGGGTTCAGCCCGGATATTGTCTACCAGGATACCTTCACCCCGTTGACAATCGAGCGCTTCACTGCTAAAAAAGAAGGCGCAATCTACGGCAGCCCCCAGAAAATTAAGGACGGAAATATCGGCTATACCAATCTCTTTCTGGCGGGGACGGACCAGGGCTTCCTGGGAATTATCGGTTCCATGCTGAGTGGCGTATCCATGGTCAACCAGCATATCCTCTCCAGATTCTGATAATCCTTTTTTAAACACTCATTCTTTCTGCAATTGCTACGAGCTTATGCCAGTTCCCTTTTCTCAAGCAGCCGATTCCTACGATGTCATTGTCATAGGCTCCGGCCTGGGCGGTCTGACCTCAGCCAACCGCCTGGCTTACTGTGGGCATAAGGTCCTGCTCCTCGAATACCACCATAAACTCGGGGGCCTGGCAACTTGGTTCAAACGCCGGGGACATATCTTCGATGTTTCGCTGCACGGCTTTCCCTATGGTATGGTGAAAACCTGCAAGAAATACTGGAACAGGGCTATCATGCACTCCATCGTGCAGCTCAAAAAAATAGTCTTCGACAACCCCCAGTTTTCTCTGGAAACCACCTTTGACAGGCCGGATTTCACCTCTATACTGCACCGTCACTTTCATATTCCCCTAGCAACAATCGAAAAGTTCTTTGCAACCGTCGCGGCCATGAATTTTTACGATGACCAGTCAATGACCACCCGTGAGTTGTTTGAACAGTTCTTTCCAGGCCGCTCCGACGTTCATCGTCTGCTCATGGAACCGATTACCTATGCCAACGGCTCGACACTCGATGATCCGGCAATCACCTACGGCATAGTATTTTCAAACTTCATGAACCGCGGCGTATTCACCTTCGAGGGCGGAACCGATAAACTTATCGGCCTGATGTCAGATGAACTCGAAAAAAATGGGGTGACCATCTGCACCCGATCAAAAGTGGACAGGATCATCGTTGAGAAAGGCAGGGTACGAGGGGTCGAAGTCAACGGCAGGACCATCGGGGCCAAGGCAGTGGTCTCAAACAGCGGCATCACCAATACCATCAACAACCTCACCGACCACCGGGCCTTTTCAGAAGAATTCTTAAAAAAGGCGGCAGCCATCCGGGTCAATAATTCGAGCAGCCAGGTCTACATCGGGATCAAAGATAATGAGTCCATACCGGATATAGGAGACCTGCTCTTCACCTCAACCGCCCCGGAATTTGACTCCCAGGAACTTCTGGATCAACAGACGAAGTCCAAGACATTTTCTCTCTATTACCCAAGAACCCGGCCCGGACATGACCGTTATACCATCGTCGCCTCGATGAATAGCCGCTTCGAGGACTGGACCGACCTGAGCGAAGAGCAGTACAGCCAGGAAAAAGACCATCTCATTACCCGAACACTTATCGATCTTGACCGTTATCTGCCCGGGATACAGAAAAAAATCGATTGGGTGGAAGCGGCCACCCCCCGCACCTTCAATCACTATACCCTCCATACCTGCGGCACGTCCTTTGGCACAAAATTTGAGGGACTTGATATCTCCCGATCGATTTTTAAGGAAGTCGGAGGCCTGTTCCATGTCGGCTCAGTTGGAATCATCATGTCGGGCTGGCTTGGGGCAATCAATTACGGGGTTATTGTGTCAAACGACGTGGACGGATATCTACGCAATCTCAATGGATAATCATATGCAGACTTTTCGAGATCAGATCGTCGTCGTCACCGGCGCCACCAGGGGAATAGGCCGCGCCATCTCCCTGGCATTTCTCAATCAGGGCGCAACAGTACTCGGTATCTATCACAATAACCGGCCGGCAGCAGAACAGTTTAAGGATGAATGTCGCGATCATCTGGAAAGACTGCTCCTCTTCCAATGCGATATTTCCAAGGAAGAACAGGTAGCTGCCTTCTATGGGGAGATTGAACAGCGATTTTCAGCAATCGACGTCCTTATCAACAACGCCGGAGTAAGAAAAGATGCGGTTGTGGCCATGATGCACAGCAGGGATTGGCAGAGCGTAATCGATATTAACCTGACGGGCAGTTTCCTGATGTCTAAGCAGGCAGTACTGCTCATGATGAAAAAAAAATACGGTCGTATTATCAATATCACCTCACCTGTTTCTCATCTCGGTTTTGCAGGCCAGGCCAATTATGCTGCATCCAAGGCCGGTCAGGTCGGCATGACCCGGTCACTGGCCAAGGAGACGGCGAAAAAGAAAATCACCGTGAATTGTATTTCCCCGGGTTTCATTGAAACGGATTTTCTCCACGGTCTCAGCAAGGACCAGATCGAGAACTATAAAAACATGGTGCCCATGCGCAGATTCGGCACGCCGGAAGAGGTTGCAGAGGCCGTGCTCTTTATCGCCGGGCGAAATGCCTCGTATATTACCGGCACAGTTCTTGATATTAATGGTGGGCTCTAATTATGCAACCCGATGAAGCAGTCACCTCGCGCATCCCTCACCGCCCGCCATTCCTCTGGGTGGACCGCATCGTCAGTTATAAACCTGGTGTAATCACCGCTGAAAAAAAAATCCCTGAAGACCTGGATATTTTCACTGGCCATTATCCGGGCAATCCCCTTATGCCGGGTGTCCTACTCTGTGAGGCCATCTTTCAAACAGGAGCCCTGCTGATGTCCCGAATGCGGGAATCCGCCGAACAGCCCTCGCCTCCGGGAATACCGGTGTTGACCCGCATCAGTGGGGCAAAATTCAAGAGATCTGTCTTTCCCGGCAATACCATAGAAATGACGGTGGAACTCACCGAAATCCTATCATCAGTCTGTTTTTTCAAGGGAAAACTCCGAGTTGATGGGAAAATTGCAGTGCGGGTCGATTTTTCCTGCACCTTCCTTCCCCTGTCATCCTCCGACCAGCCCCAAGCGCCTTTCTCTGTAATTTGAATAAATTGCAGAGAAACTCAACTGATTTATTGAATTTTTTGCAAAGAGCAAGTAAACTGCCCGATTTAGTATAGTAGCTCCATCTTCACTGTTTAACAGGCTTAAATACCGGGGATTACCGGGTCAGCCATACGGAAAAGAACCGGAATGCGTTGATATACAGTAAGGATTTTTTCGTGCAGCTCTCAATCACCGATATGATTTTGCATGCAGGCCCGGTTGGCCAACTGGTCATGCTGACATTGCTCATTTTTTCGACCATATCTTGGGCAATTGTTTTTATGAAGGTCCGTCTTTTTCGCAAGGTTCGCGTGGACAGTGAGGATTTTCTGGAGACATTCTGGTCATCCACCAATCTGAATGAGGCAAACAAGGCCGCAGAAGACTTTGATTTCAGCCCCGAGGCCTCCGTTTTTGCTGCGGGTTTTACAGAGTTGCAGAAAATCAACAGGATCCGTAATCGTAAAGACGAAGCCCCGTCCACTGACACCTTGGAGATGCAGCTTGCAACGATGGATAACCTGAAAAGGGCGGTCCGCAAAGCTGAAGCACAGGAGATGACCAAAATGGGAAGCTCCCTTGCCTTTCTCGCCACAACCGGCAGCGCCACTCCTTTTATCGGTCTTTTTGGCACCGTATGGGGTATTATGGCATCTTTCCATGATATCGGCCAGCGCGGCTCCGCATCACTTGCGGTCGTAGCACCCGGCATTTCTGAGGCCCTGATTGCTACTGCAGCAGGTTTGGCTGTTGCCATCCCGGCAGTCATCTTTTATAATTATTTTTCCAACAAGCTGAGCGATATTGATGGTAATATGCAAAATTTCACTACCGATTTCCTCAACCTTGTCGAAAGAGATCTTCTGAGCAGGGTGTAAATCCTCTCCTTTTTTCATACACCGCCACGACACTACCGAGATTTATATGGGACCTATACAAGGAAGAGGACAAAGAGGACTTGTTTCAGATATCAACGTGACACCTCTAGTGGATGTCATGCTCGTTCTTCTGATCATTTTCATGGTTACTGCCCCAATGATGACCCAGGGGCTGGATGTTGATCTGCCTGAAACCACATCCAAATCATTACGTCAGGATGATGACCCCCTTATTGTCACAATCGATAAGGATTCCAAAATTACCTTGGGCAAAAAGCCGGTCAATCAGGCGATCCTCTTTCAGGATCTGAGTAAGATGGAAGAGGCAAAGAAAAAAGAGCCGATCTACCTCCAGGCGGACAAAGTTGTGGCCTATGGAGTTGTCGTCTCAATCATGGCAGATATCAAGACAGCCGGATTTAACAAACTCGGCATGATCACCAAACCGGCGGATAACGTTAAATAAGTATGGTATACCAGGAATATCAGGTGTCATACATGAGCAGCAACAATGAATGGAAGCTGCCGCTGAATCTGGCGATCGGCTTTCATATCATGGTAGCACTCAGCGCCATCTATCTGCCCCATCTCTTCGAGAGCAAGCCCCAATTCACCGACATCTATACCGTCAATTTGGTCAATATGGCTGAACCCGCCGCAGCACCAGCCCCTGCGGCACCTGCTCCACCCAAGCCAGCTGTCAAGACGCCGCCTAAGGTCATCGAAAAAGCTGCTGTGCCGGTTAAAACACCTGTCAAACAGCCTGCACCGATAGCCGTGGAAAAACCAGCAGAGATAGCGCCGCCGGCCCCACTCAAGGCGATCTCTCTCAAACCGATCAAGAGAAAGGTGAAAAACAAGATCGTGCCTCCCGATGACACGGTACAGCGTGAGATGGATAAACGGGAAAAAGAACTTGAACGGCAGAAGCGCCAGCAGCTGGCCGAGAGCCTCAAGGATGAACAGGCCGCGGCTGAAGAGGCCCGCATCGCGGACGCAGAGGCCGAGGCGGCGCGCAAGGAGATGGTAGAAAGCCAACAACAACTCTCACAGATACGATCTCAGGCAAGTTCGAGCACCGGGACAGCGCGCTCTTCCGCCGCCCAAAGTGGTGGGACGTCTAATGCCTTAAACGCCCAATATGCTGCCTCTATCAAAGTTCGTATCCAACCGTTCTTTCAGCTCCCTGAAATCAAGACTTTTGATCCCTCGCTGAAAACGGTTGTCGCCATTACCATCAACATCAACGGCGAAGTTGCCGACGCACAGATTGAATCAGGATCTGGGGATGCAATCTATGATCAGTTTGTTCTCAAAAGCATAGAGGCAGCCAATCCTTTGCCGCCCATTCCTCCCGCAATGCGCAAACAACGAATCATTAGTGTTACTACATTCACCCCGAGTGGCATTCAATAAAGTGGCTATTATGTGTTTAGACTCTATCTCTATCAAATTCAGACTCCTTAAGACGACCATGAAACACTCGCTACGCAATCTCTGCCTGTCAGTTCTTGTCCTGATAGGACTATGCACCCCGTTTGCAGCTGCCGCGGCAGACGACCGGCTGTACGTGGACATCAGTTCTTCGAGCACACGAAAAATCAATTTTGCCGTACCGTGGTTTGCCAACAGAGAGGCAGCCGACCAAAATCAGAGCATGGGCAAACAACTGGCAGATACACTGGCTAAGGCTCTGGAGTTTCATGGAGTTATTGGTATAACTCCAACTGCAGAATACGGCGGCACCCAATCCGCCAACTGGAAACAGCTGGGAGTCGATTACGCCGTGCTTGGCCAGTACAGCCTCTCAGCCAAAAATCTATCTTTAGAGATCCGTGTTCTCGATATTGCCTCCAACCAGACACTCATAGGGAAATCATTTTCTGGTTCGACGCAACAGATTGATGAAATGCTCTTTAAATTCTGTGACAGTGTAATTGAGGCTCTTACCGGCAAGCCAGGTATCGCCTCGACGAAAATCGCCTTTATATCCTATGCTAATAATGCCAAGGAGGTCTATCTGACAGATATCCTCGGGCATAAACAAAGACAGATTACGCGTCATAAAAATCTCACTGTTTCTCCGCGATTTACTCCAGACGGCAAGAATCTGTGCTATACGTCTTACCATTCCGGCAATCAGAACCTGTATATTACCGACTTGAGCCAGAGCAAAGCAACCCGTGTTATTTCCAAAAGAAAAGGAATGAATCTGGCCCCTGCCTGGTCCCCCGATGGCAGATACATGATTATGACCCTCTCCATTAACGGCAACCCCGACTTGTATCTCTGCGACAGCAAAGCCCAGATCATCGAGCAACTGACTGACCGGGCCGGCATCAATGTCTCCGCTACCTGGTCACCGGACGGGCGGCGGGTCGTCTTTGTCTCGGACCGGAGTGGTAAACCTCAACTGTATCTCATGAATCTTAGCTCAAAGCAGGTACAACGTTTGACATTTGAAGGGACTGAGAACGCAGAACCATCCTGGTCTCCGACAGAGGATCTGATTGTCTATTCCAGCCTGCGTGACGGAGTCTATCAGATTTACACAATTAAACCTGAAGGTGGGTCTGCAGCAGTACAGATCACCACTGACCTCAGTCATCATGAGGCACCTGCCTGGTCTCCGGATGGTAATCAGATCATTTTTTCAAAGGGTAGCGGCAACAGGCATCAAATCAATGCCGTCATGAAAAATGGCAGTTTTCAAAGACCGCTCTTCTCATTTGCCGGCAGCCATACATATCCGCGCTGGTCTCGCTAAGAGCAAATATTCCAATTAATACGTACAATACGACGATGAAAAATCTAATCAGAAATCTTTTTCTTATCCTTGTAATTGCTCCGTTTCTCGTGCAATGCGCCTCTCAGAACGAAGTCAGGGATCTGGAGTATAAGCTCCGGGTCGTCAATAAAAAGCTGGAAGACATGAAAGCCAATACTGTCGGTATGATCCAAAAGCGACAGGCTGATTCTTCAGGTCAGATGAGTCAACTCGAGGAAGAAATCATGACCCTGAAAAGTCAGCTCGAAGAGACGAATCAACTCAATAACAACTTGAAAGAAAAGAATACGGAACTCGCGACGGCTTTCAACACCTATACCCAGGAGGAAGCCACCAAACGAGATGAAGTTATCCGCCGTATGGATGAAGAGCAACAAGCCAAAGAAGCAAAACTTGCAGAGCTTTCCGACAAACTCAAAACCCAGCAGGAAAGCGTGAAGGCAATTCAGGAAGGCCGTGTCCGCGAAGCAGAACGTCGAGCTCACGAGGCCAAACTGGCTGCGGAAAAGGCGAAAGTCAGAACGCAGTCAGCAGGTAACGCACTGACTTCAAGTGGCGCAGATATTGTTAAAATTGGTGCAAAACAGCAAAAGAAGCACCTTGCTTCTTCAATTGCAACTCCAGAGACACCAACACCTGTCCCGCCACCATCCAGCCCGGTGGCCGAACAATCACCCCCAGCCCCGATTGCCCAAAAAACTCAACCAGAAACTGACTCGCCACCTGCCAGTCCAGAGACAACGCCTTCTCCAGCCAAGGTTGGTGGTCTTGCTGAAGCAAAAAATCTCTACAGCAGTGGGAAATATCAACAGGCTTTCACTCTGTATGAGCAGTATGTTCGTGATAATACTACAGGAAGCGAGGCAATCGATGCTCGATATATGATGGGTGAATGCCTTTTTCAACAAAAGGAGTTTGATCAGGCTATCCTCCAGTATCAGAAAATCATCGCGCAACAGGCCAAGCACCCCAAGGCGGCCTCAGCGATGCTGCGCCAGGCGATGGCCTTTGAAAAACTCTCCGACAACGAGACTGCCAAGATAATTTATCAAAAAATACTCTCAAGTTACGGATCATCACCAGAAGCCGGGCAGGCCCAGGAAAAACTCAGTAAGATGTAAGAAGCAAGGACAGACAGTGAAACTCCGTCTTGACGAATTACTGTTTCTGAGAAATCTCGCTCAAGACAGGGAAAAAGCCCGTGCTCTCATTGGTGCGGGAGAGGTAATTGTCAATGAGAGCAGAATTGATAAGGCGGGATATCTCTGCAGCTCAGACGCTACCATCCGACTCAAAGCCCACTGCCTCTATGTCTCACGGGGCGGCCTCAAGCTTGAAAAAGGATTGGAGTATTTCGAAATCGACCCATCAGGCAAAGTGTGTCTTGACGTGGGGGCCTCGACAGGGGGGTTCACAGATTGTCTGCTCCAGCATGGTGCGCAAAAGATCTACGCCGTGGATGTGGCCTACGGTCAACTCGACTGGAAGATCCGCCAGAATCCTGCTGTCGTGGTTCTGGAGCGATGTAACGCCCGCCAACTGAGTTTTGATCTGTTCTCCGCCCCCCTTGATTTCGCTGTAATGGACGCCTCCTTCATCTCCATCACCAAGCTCATTCCGCCTCTCCTCCCTCTCTTTCAAAACACCTTTTCCCTCCTTGCCCTCATTAAGCCTCAGTTTGAACTCCCTCGACACAAGGTTGGCAAGGGCGGTGTCATACAGGACTCTAAGCTGCACGAAGAGGCCATCACAAGCGTGACGGAGTTTGCTCACACGCTCGGCCTCCATTCGCAAGGAACGGTCGTCTCTCCGATTCTCGGCCCCAAAGGCAATAAGGAATTTCTTATCCACCTGGTCTCTTGAAGAGAATTTCGACAAAAGCAATTGAAAGCCCCTCGGTAAGGAAAGAATGCTCAGCAGCAGACCTTCTTCTCGTCTGCCATTACACCCCTCAGGATACGGCAGAATTCTTCATAGCCGAGTGTAGTGTTAATGCCGGGACATGATTCAGCGATGGTATGGTAATTTATTTCATCTCCAAGAATAGACGGGTGCAGCGGCCACTGCCCACAGCGCCAGGGACGTCCGGAATGCACGAGACAGCCCTCGCTATAGAAGACACAGTGCCCGTTAATAATCTTCATCTGGACACAATTCTCGGTTACCCGCCAGTAACGATCACGCACCTTCTCCACGCTCATGCCCAGCCAATGTACCATTCGCCGCTGATCTTCCTCATCCAGTGAGACAGTGGTTTCTCCCTGGCAACAGAAACCACAGCATTGACACTTGAAAATTTTTGCGACGTCCATCTCAAATTCCGTTATATACTTCAATGATTTCTTCAGGAATCCACAAGATAATTTACTTTAATTAACCACATGCCGGACGGGTGGGAGAATGTGCTGCTCACGCCAAGAAGAAAGAGCAACAATCCCTAAGCATAGCCAATATAGTCACCGAAGGTGGCGATATCGATGCCAAACTGCATGGCGGCTGCCTTCCACTTGAATTCGTCTGCAGTATCAAAGATAATATGATCACTGCCAGGGACCGTCAACCAGCCATCGGCAACCAATTCCTGCTCAAGTTGCCCCGGGCCCCAGCCCGTGTAGCCCAGAATAAAGAGATACTTCTCAGGACCTCGCCCTCGGGCGATGTCTTCGAGGACCTTGGTTTCCCGGGAAAGTGCGATGGAAGGACTGATTTCCAGTCTGAATTCAGTCTGATAATCCGATTGATAGAGGATAAAGGCAGACTCAAGTTCTACCGGACCGCCGATATACACCGGCGGGAGATTCTTCGCAGGAATCGGCAGATGTGCTCCTTTGAGTATCTCTGTCATACTGATGGCCGGGTTCGGTTTATTGATCGCCACCCCCATAGCTCCTTCGTGACTGTGGGCACAGATAATAATCACCTGTTCCTCAAACCGGGGATCAGGCATCCTTGGCGTGGAGACCAGAAAGGATCCTGTCAGGGTATCAATTATCGGAGCACTTTGCGGTGTCATTTCATTCTCCCCATGAAAAGAGGTTGAGCAGGAAAAACGCATGCAGAACTGAATTTCTATGGAGCCTCTTGTATAGTATCAAACTGTATTCAAGCTCGTCAAGTCTTCTGGCATATTCGCCAAAGCTTTCAGAGGTCATCGTTTCTAGAGCAAACAGCAACGCCACCAATTACTTTGCCCAAACCACGAGAATGCCCATGACAAAAATGGATCTATAACATACAATTATACATATCTCTGAAAATTACATCTCCGCCTCCCCAAAATCGCCTCAATCAGGAAACCTGCCACCTCTATGCACATCAACGAACAGCTCGATAGAATCATTCATTCTTCCCATTATGATCCTTTCCAGGTCCTTGGTGTACATTTTTCCGGACAGGAAAACGAAACGGTCACGATACGAACGTTCCAGCCTCACGCCCGCAAGGTGGACCTGCTGACCGGCAATAAGCGCTTCAGCATGGAGAGGACTCGAGAAGAGGGCATATTCGAAATTGTCCTCGAACGCTCGAACCTCGTCGATCCCTCCCTGACTCCGTATACATACCAGTATGAGATACACTACCGTAACGGCTCTATTCAGACGATTAACGATCCCTACAGATTTCTGCCACAGCTTGAAGATCGAGACCGCTATCTGTTCAATTTCGGCACCAACTACAAGCTCTATGATCACATGGGCAGCCATCTGGCGGTGCTGAAGGATGTTTCAGGAACCATATTCCGAGTCTGGGCACCCAATGCCCAAAGTGTTTCCGTACTGGGAAACTTCAACGGCTGGGATGGCCGTATCCATCCGATGAGATCCCTTGGCAACTCCGGCATCTGGGAGCTCTTCATCCCCGGCATCGGCGAAAATGAGCTGTATAAGTTTCAGATCATGACTGGTCAGGGTGAACGCCTCGAAAAATCTGACCCCTTTCAATTCTATGGTGAGGTCCGCCCCAAGACAGCCTCGATAGTACGCAATCTCGATCATTATGAATGGCATGATGAAGACTGGCAATTACGTAAAAAAACAACCCCTCTCTATGATCGTCCCCTGTCAATCTACGAGGTGCACCCTGGCTCGTGGCAACGCGATCCCGATGATCCAGAGCGCTTTCTCACCTTCAGAGAACTTGCGGAAAAACTCATCCCCTATGTGAAGCAGCTGGGTTTCACCCATATCGAGCTCATGCCCGTGATGGAACATCCGCTTGATGAATCATGGGGGTATCAAGTCACCGGACCATTCAGTAGCACCAGCCGCTACGGAATCCCTGAAGATTTCATGTATTTTGTCGATCAGTGCCATCAGAGTGACATCGGGGTCATCCTTGATTGGGTTCCGGCCCATTTTCCCAAAGACAGCCACAGCCTGGGGCGATTTGACGGCACAGCCCTTTACGAGCATGAAGATGCCCGCCTCGGTTCCCATCCGGAATGGGGAACCTTTATTTATAACTACGGGCGCAAGGAGATTAGTAACTACCTTATAGCCAATGCCTTGTTCTGGCTGGATAAATATCACATTGACGGGCTCCGTGTCGATGCCGTAGCCTCCATGCTCTACCTGGATTATTCCCGCAAAGACGGAGAGTGGCTGCCCAACTGCTATGGGGGCAGGGAAAATCTTGAAGCGATCGAGTTTATCCGGCACGTCAACTCCATCGTTTTTGATATCTTTCCCAATACCCTGATGATCGCCGAAGAATCCACCAGTTTTTACGGAGTCTCAAAACCTGCCGATAAGGGTGGACTCGGCTTTGGTTTCAAATGGAATATGGGCTGGATGAACGATATCCTGAGCTACTTTTCCAAGGATCCCCTCTACCGGAAGTTTCACCATAATGCCCTGACTTTTTCCATCATGTATGCCTTCTCGGAGAATTTTATTCTGGCCATTTCCCATGATGAGGTGGTCCATGGCAAACGGTCACTTCTTGACAAAATGCCGGGAGATCTGTGGCAGAAGTTCGCCAATCTGCGTCTCTTTCTTCTGGCCATGTGGATGCATCCCGGTAAAAAACTCCTCTTTATGGGATGTGAATACGGGCAATGGACGGAATGGTACTGCAAGAAGAGTCTGGACTGGCATCTTCTTGAAGAAAACAATATGCATGGGAAAATGCTTGTTTTCATGGCAGCGATCAACAGACTCTACCTGGAAAATCCCTCCCTCTGGCAGCAGGATTTCTCATACGAGGGATTTCACTGGATTGATCTGGAGGATCGCAACAATTCCATAATTTCCTTTGTCAGATACGCCAAAGACAGGGACGATCACCTGGTCTGTGTCTTCAACTTTACGCCCCAGACCTTTTTTGAGTATACGATCGGCCTGCCGACCGGCAGGATGTACAGGGAAATATTCTGTTCAGATAACGGCATGTACGGGGGAAGCGCTGCAAGTGACAAGAAGACCTATCTACCGGTAGCAGAACCATACGCTCAGGCTGGTTATAGGGCCACTATGAAGATTCCGCCTCTGGCCGGGGTCATCCTGAAACCCTGCAGCACGTAAACAGGCTCACCAATTCCATTAAAAAGAGAGGATACAAGCAGATATGGCAGCAGCACAACCGACGCAACTCCCAGGAGATCGGCTAAAAAAGGCGATACAGGCATTTTGTGAACTGCGGGCTGACAATCCTGAAAAGGACCGGAGGCTCCTCCTGCAAAAAGTTGAAAGGCAGTTTGATCTGTCCCCGCTGGAGTGTGAGTTCCTGCACCGGCAACTCTTGGAGGAACCGGATCCATCCCTTCAGGGAAAATAGACAGTCTCTCATTTGTTCTATGAAACATTGGAGAAGGACAATCTGTTTATGAACAATGATCCGGCAAGCGCAGGCTTTCGGATATTGCATGGAGCATCAACATGGACGCCTACCAGCAGATTATAGCCACCATTGCCCTGATGATGGGAACGGCTTGGGCCAGTGGTATCAATCTCTACGCAACCATCGGCATGCTGGGAATCCTTGGGGCCACGGGTAATATCGCCCTTCCGGCCCAACTCCAGATTCTCCAGGATCCGCTTATCATCGGTGCGGCGAGTCTCATGTATTGCGTGGAATTTTTTGCCGACAAAACCCCAGGAGTCGACACGGGCTGGGATGTGATCCATTCATTTATCAGAATTCCAGCCGGTGTCATGCTCGCGGCCGGTAGTGTGGGCGAGGTCACTCCCGCACTCGCCATCGCAGCCGGAATCCTGGGGGGAACCGTCTCCGCCACTAGCCATATAATCAAGGCCGGGTCGCGGGTGCTGATCAATACCTCCCCGGAACCGTTCTCCAACTGGACGGCATCGTTCAGCGAAGATGTGGCGGTGATCGGCGGGCTCTGGCTGGCCTTACACTCTCCCGTTCTCTTTCTCTGTCTCTTTTTCCTCTTCATCATGCTGGCCGTCTGGCTCATCCCCAAGCTCTGGGTAGGCATCACGGCTCTCTTGAGAAAGATCAAGGGAATATTCAAACACAATAGCCCACACGATACGGGCGAACCGATCAAGACAGCAACAGGGCAGCCTCCTGCAGAATCCCCGGTGCAAAGGATTCTACCCCCCTCTGCGGAGGTCGAAGGTCCTCCCCCACCCTTGAATACTCCGGAGTCTCGCTGCTGATCAGGCTGAAGCAAGAGCCATTTCAAGCAGTTTTCTATACAATGTCTCCGTCTGCTCACACATCGCCTGGGTCGTGAATCGTTCTCTGACCCGGGTCTGCCCCTTTTCCCCAAAGGCCCTAAGCGTTGCCTTGCTGACGGTAAGTGCTTCATCAAGAGCCCGTGCCATATCCTCGGGGTCGGAAGGCCTCACCAGCCAACCGGTCTGTTGCTCAAGCACCGTCTCAAGGCTCCCGCCATGGGCCGTAGCAATAACCGGTTTGCCCATGGCCATAGCTTCGGCAGTCGTCCTGCCGAATGCCTCCGGTTCACTGGACGAAGCGGACAGTACGATATCGGCAAGAAGGTAGGCAGCAGGCATATCAGAGCAATGCCCGACCATCTTCACTTGATCGGCAAGATTATACTGATCGATCAGGCGCATCAACTCTCCTACAAAACCCGGATTTTCGCCTGTATCCCCGACAAGAACGGCCTGAAAATCGGTATTTTTCAACAGACTGAGACTCTTAAGAAAGACCTCCTGTCCTTTCAGACGGGTAAGGCGTCCGGGCAGCATGAGCAGCGGACTCGTATTGTTGATCTTCCATTGCCGGCGCAAACTTTCCACACGCTCGGCCTGGACGTTTTCAGGGGTAAAAAGCTGCAAATCAACTCCTCGAAAAATGAGGGATACTTCCTTATCCTTCTTATAGAATTCCTTGATGTGAGTTTGGATACTCTCAGAAACGGCGATAATTCCCGTACCTTTGGTCATAATGGCACTGTAGGCATTCACCGAATAGAACCCATGAAAAGTCGTTACGAGAACGGGCCGTTTGCCTTTGGCAAGACTCTTCCAGGCCAGATAGCCAACCCAAGCCGGCATGCGGGAACGCAGGTGCAGGACGTCAACATTTTCCTCCTGTAAGAGGCGGCGCAAGGGCAATATATAGCGAAGGCAGGCCGGAGATTTACTCCCGACTTTCCAGGGTATATGTCTGCTTCCCTCCCTTGCGAGTTGTTCTACCAGCCTGCCGCCAGCGGAGATGACAAGTGAGCGGTGTCCATGCTCTGCCAGATATTTTCCGAGCTCAAGGGTACCCCGTTCAACACCACCGCCTTCCAGTTCAGGAAGCATCTGGACAATCGTCAGACTTCTACGAGTCCTCTTCGCCTCTTTCTCTGCGACGAGGCTTTCATACAGGTCGACAGTCTTTCTGCACATCTGCGAGGCTGTGAAATATTTATGGACCCAAGTTTTTCCTTGCGCCCCCATTTTTTCCAGGCCATCCCTGTCTTGCAACCCTCGCGTCAAGGCATCGGCCATCGCCTTCGGATTCGATGGTTCGACCAGCCAACCGGTAACTCCATCAACCACCGTCTCGAGGCTGCCGCCATGGGATGTGGCAATGACGGGTTTAGCCATGGCCATTGCCTCGATGGCAACCTTGCCAAAGGCCTCCGGTTGGCTTGATGAGGCCGATACGACCAGGTCTGCAAGAAGTATGGCGGCGGGCATATCTGCGCAATGACCGACTAATGTGATCTTCTTTTCCAACCCGTAGTTCCGGATTTTTTCCTGCAACTTTTTAGTAAATGCCGGATTTTCTTCAGTATCACCAATACACAAAGCCATAAACGGCTGGTCTTTGATCAGGGCCAGGCTGTCAATAAATACTTCCTGGCCTTTCCAATGAGTCAATCTTCCGGGAAGAATGATAACAGGCTGGCTACCGTCAACAATCTGCCACTTGCTCCTTAAAACCGCAACTCTCTCAGGCGCGACCGAATCGGGATTGAATGCTTCAACCTCAAAACCACCGTGGATAAGCTCGATTTTTGCAGGATCGACAGGATAATTGGCAAGGATATGCTCACGTATCGTTTTGGAAACGGCAATGACCCGTTCTCCCTTGGTCATGATCGTCGAATACTTGTTAACGGAATAAAATCCGTGGAAGGTCGTGACCAGAGCAGGCCTTACGGCCAAAGGCATAAGCCTCCAGGCCAGATAGCCAATCCAACCCGGCAGGCGGGATCTGAGGTGGACAACGTCTACTTTCTCTTCCACAAGAAATTGACGCAACATATTGATATATTGAAGACATCTTGCACTTTTTTCACCTATGTACGGCCAGTGAACATGCTCACATCCGGCCTGCTCAAGCTGAGCAACCAGCCTACCACCCCCGGAAATGACGATGGAGCGGTGGCCGGTCTGGGCGAGATGAATTGCCAGATCTAGGGTCTCGCCCTCGACACCGCCTTCTTCCAATTCCGGGAGTATCTGTACTACTGTCAATTTTCGGGGAGCCATCTTTTCAAGATCTCTTCTGCACAATGCTTCGCTTCGTTGAGAGGTTCCTTCGCCGGCCATACCTCTCTTCCTGATAGCCAGTTCAAGTAAGACACCACCATACCATTCCGGCTTAAAAATTCTTCACTTTGTCGAAACTTGCTGTTCTTCTTTTTCCATCTGATCGGCAGAAGACCGACCCGACATCCTGCGGACAGGGCCTCATAGACCATCGACATGGAATCTGCCGTAACCCATACCATCATACATTCGGCATACTGTCTTTCTATCCAACCGGATGCAGTCTCTTCAAACCTGAAGAAACGCAGATTGCCAATTTCCCCAGTGAGCATTTCAAGCATTTGCACAGTTTCTACTGGGGTTCGGGGAGAAGAGGAAATCGTCCACAGTACATCGTTCTTCCTCTTGGCTATCTGCCTAATATACTCCTCAATATCCGCGGAATTCCAAAAATGACTTTTCCGGTCAATACCGCCTATGAGAATAAGCCCCCGGTCTGATGCTTTTTCCCTTGACATCACGGCACAATTCGGTGGCCCGATCGTGAGAATAGTATTATCCCGCGTGGCAAGTCCGTCATGTTCGGGGGCTAAAATGAGATCAAACCTGCTTCGCAGAAAATTTGCCGGTGTCATACAGGTCACTACGGGCAAACCTGTCTGCTTTTTTGCCAGCAGCATCGGAATATGGGTGCGTGATCCTGTACCGATGAGCAGGTCGCCCTCTGGAAAACTGCCATCATCACTTCCTCGGCCAGGACGGAGGAGGCATAAAAAATCGAGAATATCACCCCATAGACTCTTGCGAGGTACCCGCAGTTCAATAACCTCAAGTTCTATCATTTTCCGAAGGGCCTGCAATATTCCCCGGGTCTGCTTTTCATGCCCCGGTCGCCCGTCAAAAAATGCTATAATCCGTAGAAAGTGCTGCTTTTCATTCGCCATGGCATGAGTGCTGAGATATCTTGCGTACGTCTCTTAGCCAAACCCCTAGTTGCACATGCACAGGTTGTAGCAGCTTGTGAGACATTTTGAGAATTACAAACTGGAGAGGAGTAAGGCATGTACTTCAGCGTGCAGGAGGCGGCGGCCCGGGCGGCTTGCGCACACCTCCGCCTGCCAGTTTGACAATAATCTGATTCGATTTCTGTAATCTAGTCGTCATCGTTTTAAAGAGATGGATGGAAACATCCGGATATTTTTCAATTATTTCATCAATTTTATCTCCGGGATAACGTTTGATGGTAGATCTTCCCTGGGATATTATGGTCGCCGTTCGCTGTTCCCCTGAAATAGCCGCCATTTCCCCAAAATATTCACCGGGTTCCGTCAGTTCGGCGATCTTTTTCCCTCCCTTGATTACAGAAAGGGCGCCCCGGATGAGTTTGAAAAAATCGATATCGGTATTGCCTTCGCGGATAATCTGGTCACCATCTTCATAATTCTCGACATCAGGATTCACCAGATAGGCAGGCAGACTGTCCCTATGGGCAACCGTCCGGCGCAATGCTTCCTCAACGCTGGTTATCCCGTCACGCACCTTTTGGATCGCAGCCTGCCGCAGCGGTGTCATCCCCTCCTGAACAGCTATTTTACGCAGCTGGTCTTCGGGCACCTCTGCACCCACAGCTTTGGCCACCTCGTCGGTCATTTCCATCAGTTCGAAAAAACCTACCCGGCCCTTATATCCCAGACCATTGCATTCAGGACAGCCGGCTGGTCCATAGGTGACAACCGTCTCAACCTCATCTTCACGAAAACCAATTTTGAGGAGTTCTTCCGGGTCATATTTGACGATTTTCTTGCAGCTCTGACAAAGCTTACGGCCAAGACGCTGGGAGAGGACCATGGTGACGGAGGAAGCCAGCATATAGGAAGGAATACCGATATCAATCAGACGGCTGATGGTTGCGGCACTGTCGTTAGTATGCAGGGTGGAAAACACCAGATGGCCGGTCATCGCCGCCTTGATGGCAATCTCGGCGGTCTCCATATCCCGGATCTCACCCACCATGATGATATCCGGGTCCTGGCGGAGAAATGCTTTCAGGGCTGCGGCAAAGGTCATCCCCACCTCAGTATGCACGTTGACCTGATTGATACCTTTAAAGTTGAACTCGACCGGATCTTCAGCGGTAAGAATTTTAATATCTTCGCTGTTCATCGAGTTTAATGCAGAATAGAGGGTAACAGTCTTGCCGGAACCGGTCGGTCCCGTGACAAGGAGCAATCCCTGTGGTCGGCTCAGACAGCGTTTGAGCATTTCAAAGGTCTCTTCCTCAAAACCAAGTTTTGTCAGGTCGACATTCAAGGAGCTCTTATCGAGAATTCGTAGAACGACCGATTCACCATAGAGGGTGGGCAGAGACGAAACACGGAAATCAACTGAACGATTCCGGCCCATGCGCATCTTGATACGACCGTCCTGAGGCACACGACGCTCGGTGATATCAAGGCCGGAGAGGATTTTTAAGCGGGCGACCAGGGCATTCTTGATGGTCATCGGCAGGTTCATCGCCTTAAAGAGCGAGCCGTCCTTACGATATCTGACCTGCATGTTTTTTTCATAGGGCTCGACATGAATATCCGATACCCCGGATTGCACAGCCTTGATTAGTATGCCATTTACCAGTTTGATGATAGGGGCATCGGATGCGGCAAATTGATCAAGTTTGTCATCAGCGTCACCGGTGTCAATTTCGAAATCATCTGCGGCTTCAGCCAGAATGGACCCGAAATCATCAACTTCGGTGACGGGAACATCGTCATGTGTTTCTTCTTTGAAGGCAAGTAACCCTTTGGCGTCGTCATCGCTGATTCCATAGTACTTCTGATAGGCCTCAACGATGTCCTTCTCGGTGGAAACGCAGACGGACAGTTCTTTATTCAGGGCATTCTGCAGATTCTCCACAGCCATGGAGTCCGTGGGTTCCACCATGGTGATCTGCAGGGTATTGCCTGCCATCCTGAGAGGAAACGCCATATACATCTTGGCGGTTTCGTAGGGCAGGAGCTTGAGGGCGTCCTTGGAAGGAGGTTCGTTTTGGATGACTACGGAAGGATAGTTGTGCTGCCTGCTGAGAAAGTTGATGACGGTATTCTCATCAATGTACTCGAGTTGTCGGAGGATAGAGCTGAGCCGACCCCCGTTTTTCTGCAGTTCTTTTTTGGCAGTTTCAAGTTGCGACGGCGTTATATATCCGGCTTTACTTAACAATTCACCAATTTTCAGTTTGCCGGCGCCCGACTGATCCTTAACGGTTTTCTTCATCGAGGTAGGGCCACGACTCGCTGTGCTGGGTAGAGCAGCCATATTCGTTTAATTATTGGGAGAAAAAGCTTGGGGAATCAGATACTGCTGCCTGAGATTATCTGAGTACACTACCCGTTTTTCGTGCTAAATCAAACAGCTTAATTATCTCTTTCGCCATATCCTCACAGGAAGTTGAGGCGATTCCCTGGAAAAAACATCTTCTTGTCTCTTCGGTGAAAAGAAACAAGAAGATGTGTATCAGAGCATCCAATTGCCTAGTTAGTGTCTGTCCATAAATCATGAAAATCTTAGTAAAGATTAAATACTTAGCCCACAACACACGCAACACCTCGCACAAAATAGATGCCGACACCCTGGCCGTCGAGTCGCGACCACATTTTCCCGCCTGAATGGCCAACTATTGGCAGACTGAAGACGCACCTCTCCCATCCCAGTAAAACTCCTGTCAGTAAGCCGTCGACCCTTCAGGCCAATTGCTTGCGGGCCAATATCAATAAATTTGCCGAAACAATTGATGCCCAGACATAGCTCTTGAATGATTTAAATCCCTTCCAGGTACACTTGTCCAATCCGAGACTGCGTTTCAGCCAGGATATTCCCGACTCTATACCTGCACGGAATTTCCTCAACCCTTTGAACACTTGCTTGCTACGGCACATGTCTTCTTCCTCAAGACCGCGGCCTTTGGAAAAACAGACGTCCTTGACACCATTGGCTTTTGCCTTCTCCAGGTTTGCATGAGAAGTGAAACCACCATCAAATGCCGCCTTCAGGGGGTAGCAACCATAAATATCATTTTGTCTGTCCAGCATCATCCCTGTTAATTTCGAATCAGCCGGGTTGCCTTCAAGAACCACACAATCAAGAATCAGATTTGAAGAGCCGCCCGTAACACAAATCTTGTGTCCATAATACGTGTCACGTCGGTCTTTGCGTATAATATCAGTATGTTCTTCAAATATTGAGACAATCTTTTCCTGGGCCGGGACCGACTCGTCCGCAAGCACCCTGCGCCGGGTTTGGCACACGACCTGCCGAACAAGGGGCAGATAATGTTGTAATTGTTGCGTGAGATCGACCAGCAATGCCTGTTCGCGCAAGCTTGCGGCGGCATAACAAGTCAGGGCCTTCAATCCATTCTCACTGTAACCAATGGTGTTTTCGGTAATTTCGATAAGATCCTTATATGGCTTTCGCCTCTCTTCAGCTTTCTTGGCATTCATGATTTCAAGGTTCCGGCGTTTGGCCCGGCGTAGATGGTCGGTGAAGGAGAAAACGATACCGAAAAATTCTTCCTTTGCTGTCGTCAGAATCCTATCCAAGACTCGATTTGCATCAACAAGCAGTTCAGAATCGTACGGATCATGGATATTCGACTCGACAACCGTGCAATCAACTCTTATTTTGCGTCCCTTCTCAATATCTTGATCTTCAGCATAGCCAATAACGGTCCTGTTGATCTTCTCCCATGTCTCGTCCGATAGGGCCTTGATTCCTTGCTGTAAAGCAGACTTCTTGAAGCCTTTGCCAATACCGATTTTGCAAAAATGCCTATAGACTCGGGAATCGGCCAGATGGAAGGCAAGTTCCCGGTACGTGTAGCCACCAATTTGCTTCATAATCGCAGCGCGAATAACTTGTTCAGCCGTCATCCCGTTTGCCCCAACATTGTTGTTGGATATACCGAGATCTTGTTGTGCCAAGAGGTATATGCTATTGTTGCTGTCGAGTATTGCACTTATCTGTGCAAACTCTTTCGCCTTGGGGTGGTCAGTGGTTACCTCAGCCAGAGGAAGCTGCTGATTGCGTATTTTTCGCATCTTTTTGTGACTCCAGTAAGTGGTTAATTGCGTAATTTTGAGAGGTTACACAATTATACTTACCATAAATCGCCAAGAAAGGCACCCCAGAAAGGCGATTATTCTCAATTAATTCTTGATGTTATCTTAACGTGGACAGACACTAGATAAGAAACAAGAATAGGAAGTGATATTTGACTTGTGCAGGAAAGGGGGCTGTGTGGATATATTATTGAGATAATAAGAGATTAAAGACTGTGTTGGACTGTATAAGAAGTCACTGGAAACAAAAAAGGCCAGCTCCA
>JANOIV010000177.1:0-3802 GCA_031407875.1 Desulfobulbaceae bacterium
GGCCATCGATCTGATTGACGAGGCCGCCTCACAACTGCGTATCGAGATTGATTCCGTGCCTTTTGAAATTGATGAACTCGAACGGCAGAAAATCAAACTCGAAATCGAGCAGGAGGCTCTAAAAAAGGAAAAAGACAAAACTTCTCAGGAGCGGCTTACCGAACTCAAGAAACGACTCGCCGAACTCAACGAAAAACTCGGGGCGGTGCGCGGACAATGGACGCTGGAAAAGGACACCATCCAGAGCATCCGCAAAATAAAAGGAACTATCGATGCCGCCCATGTTGAGGAACAGCAGGCAGAAAGGGCTGGAGATCTGAGCAAGGTTGCAGAGATCCGTTATGGCAGAATTGTCCAATTTGATAAAGATCTCGAAAGCGCCAACAAGAAGCTCCAGGAAATCCAGGCTCAGCACATGATGCTCAAAGAAGAAGTGGGTGCGGAAGATATTGCCAGCGTTGTGGCCAAATGGACCGGCATCCCCGTCGACCGTCTCCTTGAAGGTGAAAAAGACAAGCTCATCCATGCCGAGTCCATTTTGCAGAAACGGGTTATCGGCCAGGATGACGCCATCCTTTCCATCGCCAATGCCGTGCGACGAGCCCGGGCCGGTCTCCAGGACCCGGACCGCCCTCTCGGCTCCTTTCTCTTTCTCGGACCGACCGGTGTCGGTAAAACTGAACTTGCCCGTACGCTCGCCGATTTTCTCTTCGAAAGCGACCAGGCCATGATTCGTATCGACATGTCGGAATTCATGGAAAAACACTCGGTAGCTCGACTCATCGGCGCCCCTCCCGGATATGTCGGCTATGACGAGGGAGGCTATCTCACCGAGGCGGTACGCCGACGCCCCTATGCTGTTATCCTTCTGGATGAAATTGAGAAGGCTCACCCTGATATTTTCAATATCCTGCTCCAGGTCCTTGATGACGGGCGGATGACAGACGGCAAAGGAAGAACCGTCGACTTCAAGAACACGATATTGATCATGACCTCAAATCTTGGCAGCCAGCTGATTATGAAAATGGCCGAAGATCATGCCCGCCCAGAGAAAATCCGGGAACAGATCGAGGAAATCCTCCACAATCAATTCAAGCCTGAATTTCTCAACCGGATCGATGAAACGATAATCTTTCGAAGTCTGACAAAGGAGAACATGCTGCACATCGTCGACATTCAGTTGCAGCGACTGGCCTCCCGTCTTCTGGGACGAAAAATTACCTTGCATATTCGCCAGAGCGCCAAACAATTACTCGTGGAAAGCGGCTACAATCCTGCATTTGGGGCCCGCCCCTTGAAAAGGGCCATCCAGCACCATCTGGAAAATCCACTGGCCATGGAAATTCTGGAAGGTCGATTTGTAGAAAACGATCATATCCTTGTCGAGGCAGACAGCAACGGGCTGATTTTCAGCCGACAACAAAAATCATAATTTCATACCCTGAATTTTATTAATGCCAGCGCGCAAAGGGGGAAAGAGAGCGACCAATGGTCTTTTCTCCCTTTACCTTTGGTAGTATTTATGCTTGCATGTGGCTTGAAATACAATTCAGCCAACCAAGAGAATGGCGAGGAGACGTATGGCAGAAGATACCTGCAGCGTAACGATGGCCCACATGATGTTGCCACAGCATGCCAATCCGGCCGGTAATGTCCACGGTGGGGTGATAATGAAATTCATCGACGATGCCGCAGGAGTTGTAGCTACCAAACATGCCCGCACCAATGTCGTTACTGCCGCCATAGAACGCCTTGACTTCCATCGCCCGGTTTTTATAGGCAACCTCCTGATTCTTAAGGCATGTCTGAACGTCACCGGCAGAAGCTCGATGGAAATAGGCGTACGGGTTGAGGCAGAGGAGGATCTGCTTGCCGGCGAGACCAGGCATATCGCCTCAGCCTACCTCACCTTCGTTTCGTTAACCCCAGAAGGACGATCCATGCCCGTTCCAGCGTTCACCCCGACCACAGACGATGGCATCAGAAGAGCGAATGAGGCAGCAAACAGGAAGCAGTGTTATATGCAGAACCAACAATCCACACGAGAAAAAAAATGAGCACTAATGTCGATGATCTGACCGTAAACTATGAAGAGGAAGGTGTCCTGCTGGTCAAGGAGCTTGGCAAAGAAGTCCTCTCCAAGGGCGCCTGGACGACAATCCTGTTCCGTTACCAAAATTGGGATAAGGCCAAGGGAGAATATTCCCAGGAAATGTATTCAATACGGCGCTACCAGAAACGCCAGGGAGAATATTTCCCAAAATCCAAGTTCAATATCTCCAGCAACGAACAGGCCCAGAAAATCGTTGTCACCCTCCAGTCCTGGCTGGCCGATACCAAATAGAACATAGCCATATTCGACTAGTCCCACGTAACATTTAATATTTCGCTATTTCTCAATATTTGGCACAATGGTGGCAACTCAACCAAGGAGGCCACTATGAAACCGAGATATCGAGTAACACTTACCGGAGATGAGCGTAAAGAACTTGAGGAGTTGACACGGCGGGGGAAAATCCACGCCAGAAAATTTATCCATGCCCGAGCGCTGTTGCTCTGCGACGCGGGTACCGACGGCCCTACATGGAATGTCGCCGATACGGCAGCCGCTCTTGGAGTGAGCAGTCGGACGATTGAACATCTCAAAAAGCGTTTTGTAGAGGAAGGGCTTGAAGCTGCGCTTGAGCGCAAACCAAGGGAAAAGCCACCACGAGAGGCCACATTTGACGGGGCCTTTGAAGCACGACTCATCGCCTTGGCGTGCATGGATGCCCCGGAGGGGCACCGACGATGGACCATCAGACTCCTTGCCGACAAGGTGGTCGAGCTGGACATCGCCTCATCCGTTTCGCACATGACGATCCAGCGGGCTTTAAAAAAAATGAATTTAAGCCTCATCTCAGCAGTACTGGAAAATCCCTCCGAAAGAAAGCGCAGCCTTTGTAGCGAAGATGGAGGATGTCCTGGAGGTTTATCACCTGCCGTATGATCCGGATTATCCGGTGGTGTGTATGGACGAATCGAGCAAACAATTGATTGGCGAGGTCCGCGAGCCAATCCCGTGTGCGCCCGGACAACCGGTACGCATTGACTATGAATACGTCAGAAACGGTGTGGTGGAGATTTTTATGGAAGTAGAGCCACTGAGAGGCAAAAGGCATGTTGCGGTCACAGAGCGCCGGACCAGAAAGGATTGGGCAATGCAGATCAAGCAGATGCTTGATGAACGGTATCCTGATGCGATCAAGGTTCGCTTGGTTATGGATAATCTGAACACCCATAGCATTACCTCTCTCTACCAAACATTTCCGCATGAGGAAGCCAGGCGATTGGCGGAGCGACTTGACATTCATTATACACCCAAACATGGCAGTTGGCTGAACACGGCTGAGATTGAACTCAGCGTTCTCAAAGGCCAATGCCTTGATCGCCGAATTGCTGATCTGATGACCATGCAAACCGAAGTGGCTGCATGGGAAAGAGATCGAAACAACAGCTTGAAAAAGATTGATTGGCAATTCACTACTTCGGATGCTCGGATCAAGTTGAAACGTCTTTATCCGAATTTATAAGTGTTACGTGGTACTAGGCCAGCCCGGCCCTCGCCGTCCAGACAAATCTCCTTTGCTATGGAGCAGTTTTGCAAAACCCCAGTAAACCGCCCTGTAACAGGGAGGTAGATCAATTTCAGGGATTTCGAGGAGAGCAAAAAAGGAAGAAAAGATGCAATTACGGTTTTTAGCAGTTGACAGTGTCAAGCTGATACAGTAGTTTGCCGCGGTCCTTGGGTGAGGTTGAGTTG
>JANOIV010000197.1:0-22931 GCA_031407875.1 Desulfobulbaceae bacterium
GCCAGGCGCTCTGGCGCAGCGGATCGCCTTGTGCAAAGGCCGCTTCGCGCTCGATCTGTTCTGGCCCGTGCGGCAGGTGGTTGCGGATCTCGCGGCTGCGGCTGATCTGCTGCACCTCGCTGGCGTGGCCTGCGGTCCAGCGTGGCAACAGCGTACGGTCCACCAGCGCCCAGCGTTTGGTCTCGGAAGCGCGTCCCGACATCGGGTGCCACCCGCGCACGCGGTCGTCCTGCCAGCGGCGCAATTCCCAGGCCGTTTCAGGTTGCGCGGCAACGCGGCGCAGCGCCTCGGCCAGGCCACCCAGACCGCCACCGACGATGGCGATGTCCAGCGTCATGCGGCCTCCAGCACTGTCTCGTGGGCGGGCATCGACAGGGGCACGGGCAACCGCATCCGCGCCCGCAGGCAGCTATCGATCGCGTCCGCCTCGTTCAGGTGGCGCACGGCGTCGTAGGCCTCTTGCGCGCCGGCAAAGCGGCGGCGCAGCATGTTCAGCCACTGCTTGATGCGGCCACCGCGGTGCCGCGCCGCCACGCGCGGCGCGATGAGGCGGCTGTACAGGCCGAGCAGCGGCAGCAGGTCGTCCCAGCCCGGCGTCGCCAGGCCGCGCAGGGCCAGCGCCAGGCCGGGGTCGGAGACCAGGCCGCGGCCCAGCATCAGCGCGTCGCAGCCCGACTCGGCCATGCAGCGCCGGGCATCGGCCACCGTCCAGACTTCGCCATTGGCCACCACGGGGATCGCCACGGCCTGGCGGATGAGTGCGATGCGGTCCCAGTACGCGGGCGGCCGGTAGCCGTGCAGCTTGGTGCGTGCATGCACGACGAGTTCAGTGGCACCGGCGTCGGCTATTGCCAGTGCGCAGTCCAGCATGCGGCTGTCGTCGCGGTGGCCCAGCCGCATCTTGGCCGATACGGGCACCTGCGCGGGCACGGCGCGGCGCACGGCAGCCACGATCTCATGCACGAGCGCGGGTTCGTCCAGCAGCACCGCGCCGCCGCGGTGGCGGTTGACGGTCTTGGCGGGGCAGCCGAAGTTGAGGTCGATGCCATCCGGCCGCAGCGTGGCCAGCAGCGCCGCGTTGTCGGCCAGGCAGGCCGGGTCGGAGCCCAGCAGTTGCGCGCGCACCGGTGTGCCGGCTGGCGTGCGGCTGCCGTGCAGCAGTTCCGGCATCAGCCGCGTGAAGACGCGGCGGGGCAGCAACTGGTCGGTGATGCGGATGAATTCCGAGACGCAGCGGTCGATGCCGCCGACGCGCGTCAGCACGTCGCGCAGGCTGTGGTCGAGCACGCCTTCCATCGGGGCGAGCAGGATCAGGCGCGGCATGAGCGGGGCGGTGTCGGGCACGTGGAAAGCGGTCAGGCTGTCGAACGAAGGGCCCTGATTCTGCCTGCCGTTGGTTCGTTGGCCCCAGTGCAGGCCCGGGCTGGTGGCCTGCACGACGGTTGGCATAAAATTACCCGACCAATCGGTCGATGAACTGCCTTGAGGGTCTCTGTCCATGCCTGAAGCCACTGTCCTGATTGCCACCACCGGCACCGTTCGCATGCTCACGCTCAACCGGCCTGCTGCGCTCAACAGCCTGACCGCCGCCATGCACGGTGAACTGCTGCCCGCACTGCAGCAGGCGGCTCTACCGCCGCCGGGTCTCGGCCACCCTGCTGCAGAGTTTTGCCGCTGGCCTGGCCGGCCTCGCCCTGTCGCATGTCATCGCCAGGGCTATGCTCACCGGCTTTATCACCCGCGGTATCGGCTTCTTCCGCACCCCGAAACGGGCCAAGGCCAACGCCCTCTTCCAGGCTTTAATCGATGCCCGCGAGGAACTGCTGTTCCTGATCGCCCTGACCCTCTCGGCCTATGCCGTGCTCATCCGCCCGGACGGCACGATGCTCGATATCCGGGTCTGGGCCCTGGTGCTGATTGTCCAGAGTGTGCCCTACGCCGCGGCGGTGCTGGTTTCACTGATCAGCGGTATGCCAAGAATGTCGGCCAAATTGGTAGGCAGGATGCGGCCGCTGGCGAGTTCGGGACGGAAATAAGCTTTTATGGGAATATAAGTGGACTGACTATGGCGCTGAGCGAATTTGGATTCTAAAGGATGGCAAAACTTGTAGGCTTGCTAATTGATACACACTGTCCGGCTCCAGTTTTGCTGGACAAACTTGGCAATTCAAGCAAGACTGCCATCGAGGTTCTGAAATCTTTAACTGGATTATTTTACAAGCAAACGCACCTCCCCCTCAAGCCGGTGCGGTGATTATTTAACTCCTTTGATTTGGCGGGGAACTTGCCGATTTTCAGAACATGTCCAGTGGTGACACCACTTGCCCGAACGGTTAGCGTCCTCTTTATCTTCGCCAACAATGCTCCACCCTACCTCTGCCCCCCTTTCCCCGATTTCTCAATTTCCGGCAGACCATACTGCTCACCGCTGAAGAGATCGCGGGTGACGGTGATGATCGCTTGCAGCCAACGATCCGTTTCCGCACAATCCTGTTGTTTTTGTCCTTCACGACAGACCTTCTGTCCGCCATTCTCACCGAGCCAGTACATCCCCGGCAGAGGCCGCAGGGCCGCATTCCCCGGAGGGGCGGAGAGACGGATCACCGGTCCGCTATCAATGCCGAGGAGATCGAGGATCAGGGCCGGCAACCGATACATCGGCACATCGCCCAGGGCTAGCGGTCCGCGCCGGCCGTCAATGACCACGAGGGGGGTGGCCGTCAGGGTGTGGACCATGGTATCGGTCATCGTTGCCCGGTTATCGGTCAGGAGTTTCGAACGGAGGAAGCCATAAAAACCCGGACCGAGAAAGGGCAGATGGTCACCGAAGAGGACAATCAGGCTATCGGGATCGTCTTTTTGTAATTTCTCCAGAAAAACCATCAGCTCCCGTGACTTATAATACAACAGATTGACATAGGCATTGAGCAGGGCATTTTTATCCGTCGTCGTGATCTTTATAGGCCGCTCGGCGTTCAGCGGATAGTCGACATGCCCGAAATAGGTCAGGATATAGTTGAAGACCGGCGTCCCGCCGGCAGTCAGGGGAGTCACCTTGGCCATCACCTGACGGTAGAGCGAGGCATCACTCAAAAACTCACCATTGAGGTCATCGAGCATAAAATCCCGATCCGACCAGTAGGTATCAAAGCCGATGCGCCGGTAGGCATTCACCCGGTTCCAAAACCCGGCCACGTTGGGATGCGAGACAACACTCCGATAGCCGGCCTCGTGCAGGACCTGCGGCAGGCAGGCCACACTATTGCGCAGACCCGCCTCGAAAATGACATGATTCTCGGTCACCGGCATGCCGCAGAGGACCTCGAACTCCGGATTGGCGGTGTACCCGCCGAAGACCGGTGAGAGGACATGCGAATTACCGGCAGCCTGCCAGAGTTTGCGGAACTTCGGATCAAGCGGATCTTCGGAAAGCCCCGAACCGGTAAGCAGAGCGGCATCCCAGAATGACTCCAGGAGAATCATATGGACATTGCGCGACGGCTTTCCCGATCCCTGCGGGGTGATTATTACATCCTCCTTTGGTTTCAGCGACTGCAGGACGGCCAGGGCCTCGGCGACCTCCTGGGCGGAGGGCGGGCTGGCGCTGCGGGCCTGGTGCCGGAGGGACTCCTGCACGATATGGATGAGGACACCGCGGCTTTCAAAATTCCCTCGCTGGTCCCAGACACTGTTCTTGAACACCGCATCCATGCCCCTCACGACCGACTCGGCCTTGTGGAGAGTGACCACTACAGCCAGGGTATACAGGGCAAGAAGAAGCCAGGTCTGGCCTCGCCGCCAGCTGATCATGACGAAAAGCAGGGTTATCGGCAGAAAGACGATGATCACCACTCCGACCAGCTGCCAGCCGCTCAGGAGCAGAAAAAGATTGCGCAGGGCCAGGAAATCATCAGGCATCACCGGCGTCCCGTAAAATGCTATCTTACCGGCATTGCAGAGATTGAGGGCGGCAACAAGCGTGGCAATGGCCGGCAGCGCAAGCGAGAGACGACCACCCGACAGGCCATAACAGAGGACCGCCAGCAGCAGATGGGCCGCCAGATCCCTGGCAATCGCCATGGTTTCAATCGTCACATGCAGGGCAAAATGGCTTATGGCCTGAACCAAGGCATACCAGATCACCACAAAACCGATGACAACCAGCCATCTGACGATTCGCGGCCCTCTCTGTTTTTCTCGTAGTATCATGTCGTTCTCTAAGGTTTGTATTGTTTGAAAAGTTAACCGTGTGCTCGCTCTTTAATCTGATCGTTGGCTGAAAGCAATACGTCTGATGATGACTTGAGCCAAGCTGCCCAAGAGAGCCTTGCCCGATATCAACAGTTTTTGCCGTTCCGTGCCTTAAACTTCTGTTTTTCCCTTATAACTCAATTATTTAACGCAGTATCCGTTGACATCGGATCTGCTCTGTGTGATAAGCAGAAGATGCAGCCGAAGAGCTACACCGACCGATAACGGGGGAGTGTCCCTTGGTATTGACTGGGTATCTGAAAACAAGGAGTTGCCCAACTAAACACCCACCTGCTTGAAGCAGGTGGGTTTGCATTCGCGGACTGAAAGTCCAGCAATACCGGCCTTAGCCGGTTGGTATATTCGAGGTCAAATCGATCATTGGAATAACTAGGGACACTCCCCCTGTTTTTGTTTTCACCTCCAAAAACAGGGGGTGATGACGGACAAAATTCCACTTATTGCACGATTGGGCCGCACCACTCATAGTCAGGGTGCTCAGAATTCAGTTCTCAAGAGGAAAATCATTATGATCACTTGCTATCTTCGATACGTCATCGATCCCTTCAAGCTGAAGGAATTTGAAACCTATGGGAAAATGTGGATTCCCTTGGTTGAGAAATTTGGTGGCAAGCACCACGGATACTTTTTACCCCACGAAGGACCAAACAACATTGCCCTGGCCATGTTTTCGTTTCCTTCCCTTGCTGCTTACGAAACGTATCGTGCCGCCGCTGCAAATGATCCAGAGTGTCAAACAGCTATGCGCTACTATCAAGAAACTCGGTGTTTCCTGAGTTTCGAGCGTTCGTTTATGCGCCCAGTTTTTGAGTAAAGTCTATGCCCCAAGTAAACAACTCCGGGCCTAACCCTTTGTTCAACTCGGCCCCTACCGGCACGGGACACCTCCCTGTTTTTCCGTTTTTATGCGGTAAAAACAGTTAACTATCCATTGTTATTAAAATTACAAGGAGCCCTCATGAATGAAAAATCGTTTCAGGACTACTATCCGGAATCCCTCAGTCACTGCTATGGCTGCGGGCCGGCCAATCCGCATGGTCTGCATATCAGGAGTTTCTGGGAGGGTGAGGAGTCGGTGGCCGTCTTTCAGCCGAAAGATTTCCATCTCGCCTTTCCCGGCTATGTCTATGGCGGTCTGCTCGCCTCGCTGATTGATTGTCACTGTGTCGGAACTGCGGCGGCGGCGGCCTACCGGGCAGAAGGAAGAGAGCTCGGGAGCCTACCGGCCTTTCGTTATGTCACCGCTTCACTGCAGGTGGATTATCTGAAACCGACACCACTCGGCCCGCCGATTGAGATTCGGGCCAGGGTTGAAGAGATCAAGGGGCGGAAAACCATCCTCACCGCTACAGTCTCGGCAGGGCCGGAGATCTCGGTAAAAGGACGAGTCATTGCGGTGCGGATACCGGAGCATCTGGTGCCGGAAAAAGGGTAAGGCCGGTGTTTGAAGCGCGTCCTCCGGCCCTAACGACTCCCCGTCTTTTTCGGCAGAAGATGGGTCGGGCTGCCCAAAAAAAGCTCTGCCGCTTCACTTTCAGTTTCCGAGAGGGTGGGATGGGGGTGGAGGCTCAGGGCCATGTCTTCCGCCAGAGCGCCCATTTCGATGGCCAGCACGCCCTCGGCGATGAGCCCTTCCGCATTCCGGCCGACAACGCCGATGCCGAGAATCCGCCCATCCTGAGGATTGACAAGGATCTTGGTGAAGCCGTCGGTGGCGGCCATGGTATTGGCCCGGCCTGAATATTTCCAGGGAAATTTCTGCACCGTAACGGCAATCTGGTCTTTTTCAGCCTGTTCTTCGGTCAGTCCGCACCAGGCAATCTGCGGATCGGTATAGACCACGGCGGGAATTGCCCGCACATCAAATCTCGACGATTTACCGGCGATGACCTCGGCGGCTACCCTGCCCTCACGGGTGGCTTTGTGGGCCAGCATGATCCCCCCGACGACATCACCGACCGCGAAAATATGCTGCTCCGCGGTCAGCTGCTGATCATTGATCTCAATATAGCCCCGGTCGGTCAGCTTGACGCCGGTGTTTTCCAGTCCAAGATTTTCAGTGTTCGGCCGTCGGCCAATCGCTACCAGAACCCGGTCGAAGGTGTGGGTCTCGCTGTGCCCCTGGTCATCCTGCAGACTGACCTCGACACAGTCGGCCTTCTCCTGCAGGCTCATCACCTTGGTCTGCAGGCTGATTTTCGCAAACAGGCCGGCGAGCCGACGCTGCAGCGGCTGGACCAGATCTCGGTCCACGCCGGTAAGCAGACGGTCCGCCAGCTCGACCACATGCACCTTGCTGCCAAGCGCAGCATAGACCGTGCCCAATTCCAGACCGACATAGCCGCCGCCGATGATAAGAAGTGATTCCGGGATATCCGCAAGTGTCAGGGCTTCTGTAGAACTCATGATCCGGCCATCCGGTCGGAAGTCAGTCCCCGGGTAGCCGAGCGGCCTGGAGCCGGTGGCGATAATGGCGTGGCGGAAGCGGATGCGGCGGATCTCGGAGTGATCGAGTCGAACGGTTGTGGCGTTCTCAAATATGGCCAGCCCCTGGATCAGTTGTACGCCGCGCTTCCGGCTCAGATGCATCAGACCGTCAGCCATGGTGTCGACCACCTGCTGTTTCCAGGACCGTATCCCCGCGGGATCGATCCGGGGTGCTGCGAAATGGACGCCCATTCCGGCGGCCTGTTTGGCATCGAGAGTCAGTTCGGCCAGATGCAGGCAGGTTTTCGACGGGATGCAGCCCTCAAACAGGCAGACTCCGCCCGGCTTTGGCCTGGGGTCCACCAAGGCCACGTCGAGCCCCAGATCGGCTGCCCGAAATGCGGCGGCATAGCCGCCCGGACCACTACCGATAATCAAGAGTTCGGTTGTCAATTCCATATCGCCCATGACCATGGCAGTCTCCTTCAAATCATCGTGATGAACAGCTCGTCCGGATCTTCCAGGACGTCAATCACCTGGCGCAGGAAGCGTATGGCATCTGCTCCGTCCACGACCCGATGATCAAAACAGAGGACAATCGGCATGAGCAGGCGGGGGACGATTTGATGTTCGCCGCCACTGTCTGTAACGACAGCAGGCTGCATCCTGCCCTGGCCCAGACCGAGAATAGCCACTTCCGGATGATTGATGATTGCCGAAAAATAGCTGCCGCCCAGGCCTCCGACGTTCGTGATGGTAAAGGTGCCGCCGAGCATTTCTTCCCGGCTGTTCTTGCGCAGGCGAACCCGTTCGATGGCCCCATGCAGCTCAATTGCCAGTTCCTTGATACTCTTGCGGTCCACATCCCGGATGACCGGCACCATCAGACCGTGCTCGGTATCGACGGCAATGCCGATATGGAAATACTGTTTGACGATGATTTCCTGGGTCGCAAGGTCGAGGCTGGCGTTAAAATGCGGATAATTTTTCAGGGCGGTGGCGACCGCTTTCATGGCAAAAACGGTCATGGTCAACCTGCCGCCTGCCGCCTCGATCTCCGCCTTGTGCCTCTGACGGAAGGCCTCAAGCCGGGTGATGTCCACCGCATCCTGGCAGTTGACATGGGGAATCCGGGTCCAGGAAGAGGTCATCTGGGCCGCGGTGGCCCGGCGGATGGAGCGGAAGGGTTCCCGGCTGATCGGCCCCCACTGGCTGAAATCCGGCAGGCTGCTGGCGATGGAGGGTGAGACAGCCGGTACCGGTGCTGTTGGTGTGTGTTCGACTGGTGGCAATTCTTCCGGAGTTTTCTTCGCTGACGTAAAACTGCGTACATCGTCGGCGCTCACCACTCCCCCGGCTCCGGTAGGGTTGACCAGCTGCAGATCGACATCAAGTTCGCGGGCCAGACGACGGGTTGCCGGAGAGGCCGGTACCGGTTGTTTTGCAGTCTGGAGCGGCTGCCTGGCTGTTATTTCCTGATCTGCTGTGTTTTCCGGCGGTTTCGGCGCTGCTTTCGACACTTCCGGCACTGCTGCCGGCACTTTATCTGCTCCTTCACTGAAGGTTATCAGGATATCGCCAACCTTGGCCATATCGCCCTTCTGAGCCAGAATTTCACTGACGGTGCCGGTAATGGGTGACGGAATTTCAACCGCTGCCTTATCCGTTTCCACCTCCAGAATGAGTTCCCCTTCCTTGATCGACTGGCCGACTGCAACATGAACGGCCAGAATTTCCGCTTCGTGCACACCTTCGCCCAAATCAGGCAAACGAAAGGATTTGGTCATAATATCTCCGAATTGAGGAACCGTTACGAAATAACCATTACATTTCTGACCATTTCGTTACGGTCCCTTATGCCGGTCACGGCATTTCAATGTTAAGGGTTTATTTTTGAACGACGACTTAGCTGGCGAGGGCGCGGCGTGCCGCATCCACGATGCGCTTGGCGCCTGGCATGTACCATTTTTCCCGGCTGAAATAGGGAATGACCACGTCATAGCCGGTGACGCGGGCAATCGGGGCCTCCAGATAATAAAAGGCGCCCTCCATCAGGCGGCTGACGATCTCGGCACCCGGACCGAAGCTGCGCGGGGCCTCGTGAATCACCACGGCCCGACCGGTTTTTGTAACCGATTGGAGCATGAGGGTATCGTCCAGCGGTGAGATGGTCAACAGATCAATTATCTCTGTTGTGATGCCGTCGGTTGCCTGCAGTTCTTCCGCAGCCTCAAGAGCCGGGCGGATCATCGCCCCGTAAGCGATCATGGTCAAATCTTTGCCTTCCCGGATGATCTGTGACTGACCGATGGGCAGGGTTTCCTCTTCTTCCGGCACCTCTTCTCGAAAGGCCCGGTAAAGCGCCTTGGCTTCATAAAAAATAACCGGGTCGGGATCGCGAATGGCGCTGACCAAGAGGGCTCGGGCGTTTCGCGGTCCGGAAGGGATAACCATCTTCAGTCCGGGGGTGTGAGCCCAGTAGGCTTCCCGGCTTTCGGAATGATGTTCAAGAGCCCGCACACCTCCGCCATAAGGGGCCCGCATGACCATCGGCACCGAGAGTCTGCCCTGCGAGCGCCAGCGCAGGCGGGCTGCGTGGTTTTCCAGTTGATGAAAGCTCTGGTAGGAGAATCCGGAAAACTGGATTTCGCAGACAGGCCGCAGGCCATAGACCGCCATGCCGATGGACATGCCGACGATGGCGGACTCGGCAAGCGGGGTATCGACTACTCGCTGTGCCCCGAAGGTGTTGATCAGGCCATCGGTTACCCGGAAAACGCCGCCGTCGGGGCCGATGTCCTCGCCGAGCAGGATGACTCGGTCATCCTTGGCCATTTCCTGCTGCAGGGCAAGATTGAGGGCCTGAACCATGTTCATCTTAGCCATGCTGCACCTCGCTGTCGCTTGCGGAGATTTCTTTAGCCAGGACCGATTTCTGGAGGAGAAGGTGCGGAGGGAGTTCGACAAAAAGGTGGTTGAACATATCCAGTGGATCGCCGAGCGTTTTCATCTGCTCCTCCGCCCGTTCCACAGCGGCCTGAATCTCCTGAAGAACCTGAGACTCCAGGTTTTCGAGCACTTCTTTTGTAACTGTACCTTTCTGCAGCAGATAATTGGCAAAACGCGGCAAGGGGTCGCGTTTCCTCCAGATCTCCACCTCCTCATCCGTGCGATACCGTTTGGGATCGTCGGCCGTGGTGTGCATCATCACCCGATAGGTGACGCACTCGATCAAGGTTGGCCCACCACCGTTACGGGCCCGTTCCACCGCCTCTTTGGCGGCGGCATAGACCGCCAGGATATCGTTGCCGTCCACCTGGATGCCGGGCATGCCGTAGGCCAGGGCTTTCTGGACTAGGGTCGGGGTATGGGTCTGCTGTTTGACGGGGATGGAAATCGCCCAGCCATTGTTCTGGCAGACAAAAACCACCGGCGCCTGGTAGACCGCGGCAAAGTTCAGCCCTTCATGGAAATCGCCCTGGGAGGTCGCACCGTCCCCGAAAAAGGTCATGACGACATCCTTTGTCTGACGGTAGTTGGCGGCCCAGCCGAGGCCCACGGCATGGAGAATCTGGGAACCCACCGGTATGGCCATGGGCAGATCTTTCTGACTTTCCGGGAGCATGGCCCCTTCGTTGAAACCGTTGTAGAAGAGAATGACACTCTCCAAGGATCTGCCGCGCCAGATCTCGGCTGCCATTTCGCGGAAGGCGGGGACAAGCCAGTCGGTTGGCAGCAGATTGGCGATGGCGCCCATCTGCGTGGCCTCCTGGCCCTTTATCGGCGGAAAGGTGCCGATTCGACCCTGGCGCTGCAGATCGAGCAGTCGCTCATCAAATCGCCGACCAAGCAACATGGCCCGGTAGATATTCAGGAGTTGCTCAGCCGCTATCTGCGGTTCCAGCTCCCGGTCCAGATTCCCCTGATCGTCCAGGATGGAGAGGTATTCGATAGTGTCGGTGACGGTAAGGCTATGGCGTGGCATGGGGTCACTCTCCAGTTGTCTGATAGGTCAGAATAAATAGCCGATTTTGATCAGATCCTGCTTCAACTATATCTCTTCATGAGAGAATTGCAATTATCCGGGAGGAAGAAAGATGAAGACGCCGGAGTACGGCAGCCCGGCCACAACAACACCGAGCGGATACGGCTCTCCCCGCCGGCCGTCACAGCCGGTCCCGGCGGAGGAGGTCTATGATCTTTTCCGGAGGCAGCGGCGAACTGTAGAGGTTGCCCTGGATGAGTTCGCAGCGCAACAGCCTCAGCAGCTTGGCCTGTTCCTCCAGTTCGACCCCTTCCGCGATCACCTCCAGATCGAGCGAATGGGCCAGCGAGATGATCGAGGTGACGATGGCAAGGCTGTTGGGGCGTTCGGTCATATCAACGATGAAGGAACGATCAATCTTGAGGGCATTCACCGGTAACTGGCTCAGGTAGCTGAGCGAGGAATAGCCGGTACCGAAATCGTCGATTGCGATGCGAAATCCCATCTCGCGCACGGCCTCCAGCTTGGGGATGTTGTTCTTGACCTCTTCCATCACCGCGCTTTCGGTTATCTCGATATCCAGCCCGTCACTACGGCCGGCACTGTCCTGCAATATCTCCTGCAGCGACTGGACGAAGTTCTTCTGTCGCAACTGGATCGGCGAGACATTGACTGCGACTCTCGGTGGGGCGAGATTCAACTGGCGCCAGTGGCGCAGGTCATCCGCGGCGCGCCGCATCACCCAGGCCCCGATCTCGATGATCATGCCGGTCTCTTCCAGCAGGGGGATAAAGTTGCCCGGCAGGACCATGCCGGTTTCCGGGTCGGCATACCGCAACAGGGCTTCCATTCCGAGCATGCGTCCATCCACCGTGGAGACCTTCGGCTGGTAGTGAACGACCAGCTCGCCCAGTTCGATCGCCCTGCGCAACTTCGCCTGCATGGTGACCGAACGGATGATACGTTCATTCATGGCCGGATCGTAAAGCAGATAGGGTTCACCCTGGCTCTGGGCTCTTTTGAGGGCGATCTCGGCATTTTTGTAGAGGGTATCGGCGTCGGTGGCATCGGAGGGGAATAACGAGATGCCGATCTGAGCGGTGAGGTGGATATCGGTGTCGTCGACCCGGAACGGTTTGGAGAAGGTGCCGAGCACTTCCCGTTCCAGTTTGTGGGCGATCTGCTCTGTTTCGACGAGATGCGTGAAAGACAGGGCAAAACGATCGGCGCCCAGTCTTGCCACCGTCTCGCAGTTGCCGGTGGACTCGCAGAGACGGTCACCGACCTGCTTCAGCAGACTATCGCCGACATGACGGCCATAGGTGTCATTGACATCGGAGAAACGTACCAGATCTACCAGCAGCAGGGCGACAATCGCACCGACCCGTTTGGCGGCCTGGAGCTGCAGAGATAAACGCTCCAGTAAAAGGCTCCGGTTGGGCAGCCCGGTAAGTGAGTCGTAATAGGCGAGATAGTTGAGCTGCTCTTTCTTTTGGATATGGTCGAGGGCGAAGGAAAGATCGCCTGCCATTTCCAACAATAGCCGCATCTCATCAGGTTTGAAGGAGTCCGGTTCGGCAGAGAAGAGGGCAAACACCCCGATCACCAGTCCGTCGAGCACCAGGGGCAACAGGGCATAGGCAGAATAGCCCATGGCGGACCCGTTCCAGTTTACGAGGTTTTCATTTTCCCGGTGGCGGACTAATGGTTTGCCTTGGTTGTAGACACCGTTGATGGAGTCGCGGACCTCCATGCAGATTGAATCGACCGGTGTGGACTTGCAGGACGATCCGTGGCCGGAGCGATGACACCAGATATCGGCATTGCTCGGCCCCACGGTGTCGCGCATATTGACCCAGGCCACCGGATAGCCCCCTTGATTGACGGCAATCCGGCAGGCCTCTTTGAACAATTCCTCGCGGTCGCGCAGGCGCACGATGGTCGAATTGATGCTGCTGAGGATTGAATAGAGGCGGGCAAGATCGGCGGTTTTCCGGTGGCTCTCCTGCAGGGCTCGGGTTCGTTCGTCCACCCGCTGTTCCAGGGTTGCATTGACCTCCTGCAACTGACGGATAGTATCGGCGAATCCGCGATGCATCATTTCGAATGGAGCCAGCACCTCTGCCAGGAACTCCTCGCCCGGGCGGAGATAGCCGCTCCTCTGTTCTTCGGCAGCGGTGCTCAGCACCGTACTCAACATGACACGCTGGTGCATTGCCACCAGGTCAAGGATGTTGCGCTGTTCGGCAACGGCCCGGCGACCGAGCTCATAGGCCTGCATCAACGCCACTTCACCTTCTCCGGCGAGAGCATACGCCACCAAGGCTTGTTGGTAGGCGGTTGCAAACGAGGGGGAGACATCTGCAGGAGTCAGGCTACTCACGACGCCCCCCCTGCTGTGGAGAGTGGAAACGCCAGCGTGCCACCAGTACCAGTGCGTCGTCGGTGGGCTTGGCGTAGTGGTCGAGAATGTCACCGGCAAGCACGTCGGGAGAATGCAAGGGTGTGATGGCATGGACGAAATCGCCTGCTATACCGTCGGTCGCCAGGGCAAGGATGTCGCCGTCCAGCAGGCCCAGGAACGACGGCTGTAACTCGGGAAGCCGATAACCGACGATGCCGCCGCGCTGGGTGATGTATTCGTTGGACGCTGCAGCGGGATCGGCATGATGGATCACTCCTTCCACATTGCCGACCCCTACCCAGCTGAGCAGACTGCGTGTCCTGTCTATGGTTACGATGGTAGCGGCACAGCCGCGCGTGTTCTTAAGCGCATCATGGCAGAGCCGGATCAACGCCACAGGCGGCTCTTCGACATACCGCTTCAGTACCTCTATAAAGGCCTTGCCGGCGGCGGCCGCCTCCGGGCCGTGGCCCAGGCCGTCCACTACTGCCAGCAACCAGCCTGCCGCCGTTTCTGCAACGATATAGCCGTCTCCGGACTGTTCCTCGCCGGGGAGCGCCCGTGTTGCAACCCCCCAGTCCAGTTCGTCGTTACCCGAGGCTGCCATTACTAGTGCTCCCATTTGACCATCGAAACCGTCGTGCCCTTGCCGATCTCGGACACAATCTCAAAGTCATCCATGAGGCGTCTCGCCCCGGGCAGGCCCAGCCCCATCCCCCTTGAGGTGGAAAAGCCGTCCTGCATAGCCCGGGCGATATCCGCTATGCCGGGGCCGCGATCGCGGGCGATGATCATCAAGCCCCGTTTGCCGCCCCGCACGACATGGCGAAACTCGATCTCGCCGGAACCGGCATACTGGACAATATTGCGGGCAATTTCAGAGATGGCGGTCGCCAACAGAGTCAGATCGCTCCCCGATATGCCAATGGTCATCGCCAGTTCGCGCCCCTTCTGGCGGGCGTGCATTACGCCTGCGTCGGAAGCGACGACGATCAATTCAACGTCCATGGCTGCGGTACCCGTCCGTTTTGTCTGCGGCCTTGAGCATGGCGAGACCGTCTTCCAGATCAAGACTCGTCATGGTCCCCTCCAGCCTCAGTCCCAGTTGGACCATGGAAAAGGCGATCTCCGGCTGGATACCGGCAACCACCAGTTTTGCCCCCAAAAGACGGGTCATCAGGGTGATGGAGCGCAATGTCCGGGCGGCAAACGAGTCCATGACATCGAGCACCGTCACGTCGATCACAACTCCTTTTGACCGAAACTTGCGCACGGAACGGATCAGGTTTTCCTGCAGGCGGGAAAGATCGGTATCGGTTAAGGCACCCTGGATCGACGCGATGAGATAATCGCCCTGTTTAAGGATCGGAACCTCCATCACACACCGTCCTCACTGTCGTTCTGGCCGGGTCCGGCGATCTTTTTCACCTGGTAGCCGAGGAGCCGTTCCGCATGCTCGATGCCGTTCTGCAGGTCGCCGACGGTATGGACCGAACCCATGTCGATACCCAGGGTAACCATGGTCAGGGCGATCTCCGGGGAGATGCCGGAAATCACGACCTTGGCACCCATCAGTCGAGCCGCGTCCACGGTCTGCACCAGATGGTTGGCAACCCGCGAGTCGACGGTTGCGACGCCGGTTATGTCGATGACGATAACCTTGGCCCGATTGGCGCGAATCGATACCAGCAGGTGCTCGGTCAGTTGCCGCGCGCGCTGCGCATCAATCTGGCCGATGATGGGCAACAGCAACATCCCCTCGCGAAACGGCAGCACCGGGGTGGAGAGCTCACGTATTGCCTCCTGCTGGAGCGCCTTGATGGTCCGCTCGCGAGAGTCGATATAGGTGTCTATGGACAGTGATATGTCCAGAAAGGTGAGCTTCATCAGGGAGAAAAAGGTTGCCAGCGTCTCATCCGGCTGTTTGCAGTTTGCCTCGAAGATATGCCGCCACGCCTCACGCAGATAGAAGCTGTACATGCCGAGATACGATCGTACCGGCAGATCGATCTGCTCGTGAATCGCACCGACCTTGAGCCTGTTCTCCACGTAGTCGATGTCGTAGTTCCCTTGGGTCAGGCGGAGAAAGTAGGCCTTTTGTTTGGCCTTGACCCGGGCCAGCGACGCGGCATCGGGAAAGAATGCCTTCATCTCCTCGAACGACAGCAGGTGCGCGTAGAAGGCCTCGATAACCGACTCGGCGTAGCTCTCGGAGATTGGGGCGAGTTTTTGCAGGCGTTCTTCGTCCTCCGGGCCAAACTGGAGGAATTTCTTACGTCGTTCAAGCTCCTGCTCCGTGATATTCATCATCTCGGCCAGTGTCAGGAATTTCTCGGGTAGCTGGGTTGGGGGTAGCGACATCTGTAAACCTCCGTCTATATGATGATGCGTCTATGACGATGCGTCATGCCTTCGTTGATACGAATTCGCGTTCTCAAGTTGTCCTCAGAAACAACTGCCAAAGTCCTATCAGGCTCTGCTTGTAGGTTAGACATAACTCATCATACTCAGATCCGGTAGCTCGGGCAAGGATTTTCAGGAACAGTTCGGCAACTGGGGGGATCAGTAATCTATGCCCGGCTGGGGCTCGATCCCCTGGCGGTAGGCGTGCTTAACCTCGTTAATTTCACTGACCGTGTCGGCCAACTCGATGACCTCGAGGTGGGCGTCGCGACCGGTGAGGATGAGATGCATGAGCGCGGGCTTGCCACGCAGGATGTCCAGGACCTGCTCAAGATCCACCAGCTTGAGCTTGAGGGCGTTGTTGATCTCATCGAGGATAACGATATCGAAGGTGCCGGAGGCAATTTTCTCATGGACCAGATCTATGGCGTCCTGGGCGTTGGCCCGGTGCTCGGCCCGCGCATACGGGTTGCCTTGGATGCCGCAGAAGCCCTTACCGGTGGAGTGCAGCTCAATGGCGCAGTCAAGCCGTTTTATGCCGTCCCACTCGCCGGCATAGAGATCGCCCTTCATGAACTGGATGATGCAGACCCTCAGGCCGTGGCCGCAGGCGCGCACCGCCATGCCCAGCGCCGAGGTGGTCTTGCCCTTGCCATTGCCGGTGATGACAACGATCAGGCCTTTTCGTTCCTTTGGCTCCAAATGGTCGATCTTGTCCGGGAGTGCGCCTCGTTTGGTCATGTCAGTTTCCTTTATTATTTCCAATATTAGGCCGTTAGTCCTGCATCCTGTCCAGCGCCTGGGCCAGATCGGCAATGATATCGTCGGGGTGTTCGGCCCCGACACAGAGGCGGACCATGTTCGGCGGGATGTTGGCCAGAGCCCGCCCGGCCTTCCCCTGCTGCTGGTGGGTTGAGATGGCCGGGATGGTGGCCACGCTTTTGATCCGGCCCAGGTCGGTGGCCCGCCAGATCCGCTGCAGGTTGTCGAAGAAGGACCGGGCCCTGGCCGCGCCGCCCTTGACACAAAACGACATCAGATGGCCGTAGCGGTTCACCGGTCTGCCATACTGCTCGTCGGATTCGGCATCGACCAGCCACATATAGCGGCTGGCCAGGGCGTGGTGTTTGTGGTTCGGCAACCCCAGGTACTGAACACTTTCGATCTGCGGATGACCTTCCAGGAACAGGGCAACCTGCATGGTGCTGCGGCTCATCAGGTCCATCTTCGAGCGTAAGGTTCGCATATCGTTGAGGGTCATCACCGCCTGCAGCGGATGGAGATTCGGGCCGAAGTCGCGGTTCTGCAGATACTTGACCGAGAGCGAAAAGTCGGCCTTGAGCTGCTCATCGTCGATATTGGCGACCAGGTTCTTGCGGGCAATGACCGCGCCGCAGATGCCAAAGCCGCTGCTTGTCAGGCTCTTGGTGACGGACTGGACGACGATGTCGGCACCGTGGCAGATCGGCCGCAGCAGAGCCGGGGTGGCGACGGTCGAATCGCAGATCAGGGGCAGGGAGTGACTGTGGGCCAGATCGGCTACCGCTTGAATATCGAAGAACCCCAGTTGCGGATTGCTGGGCAATTCCCCATAGAGGAAACGGGTGTTCTTATCAATCTTTGCGGCCCACTCATCCAGGTCGGTGGCGTCGAGTACCCAGCGACATTCGATATTGCGCTGCTGCATGAAGCGGACCGTGAACTGCTGGAAGGTGCCGCCGTAACACTGGGCCGTCGCCACGAAGTTGCATGGCTCCCCGGCCTTTTTCTTGACCTGCAGAAACGGCGTCACCGCGGTCATGATCGCGGACATGCCGGACGAGGTCGAGCAGCAGGAGGTCTCGCCGGCAAAGCCGTAGCCCTCTAACAGGGCCAAGGTCCACTCATAGTAATAGGTCGAGGGATTGGCGATGCGCGAATAGCACCAGGTCGGGATTTTGTAGGCCAGCGCGGCCGCCATCTCGTCCGAATCGGCATAGGCCTGGGAGGTGGACATGAAGATCGGTTCGATGATTGCGCCCTGGTAGTCCTTGATCGCATCGCTGACCGAATAGAGGCCGTGCACCGCGATGGTATCGAATTTCCATCTTTTCACGACCTCGTGGATATACCTGTCGCGCTCCGCCAGATACCTGTTGTTCTGGTCGATATACCGCTGCATGCCGCTGGTGATTTCAACATCGTCATTTGCTGCCATGGCCGTCCTCCCTCACTGCACTTTTCAAAGGTGACTTCAAGCTCTTTCCCCTCTTCATCCACGACCTGCCGTTCCCGCAGATTAAATTCATCAAGCTGTTTAATTTACGCCTCTGTCCGGATCCCCCATCCTGACGACTAGCCGATGTTTAACCAGCCCTTGTTCCAGTTGGATCACGCCATCGGTCACGCGTTGACCATCCATCTCCAGCCAGGCGACACCGGACTCGCAGCCGTCCGGATTCTCCACCTGAATCGCATAGATCGTTTCACCGTGCCGGTAACTGAGGCTAAAACCCTGCCACGTTGCCGGGATGACCGGATTCACCCGCATCTGGCCGCTGCGCACCTGCAAACCCAGAACTTCTTCAACCCAGGCCCGATACATCCATGCCGCCGAACCGGTATACCAGGACCAGCCACCCTGGCCTACCCGGCCGGGCAATCGGTAGACATCGGCGGCAACCACGTAGGGCTCAACCCCGTAGTGCCAGACCGCTTCCGCATCCCGGGCGTGCTCGATCGGATTGAGCATGCGCAGCAACTGCGCCGCCCGCCCCCCATCCCCTTTGCGGGCCATGGCCATGGCCATCCACAGAGCGGCATGGGTGTACTGACCACCGTTCTCGCGCACTCCGGGGGGATAGCCCTTGATGTAGCCGGGTGAAGGTTCCGATTTGTCAAAAGGTGGCTCGAAGAGCAGCACCAGGCCCTCATCCTGACGGACAAGATGGCGCCAGGCCGACTCCAGAGCCTGATCCGCGCGCTGCGGGTTGGCTGCGCCTGAGAGCCAGGCCCACGATTGCGGCAGGGAATCGATCCTTGCTTCCGTGTTAGCGGCAGAGCCTAGCGGTGAGCCATTATCGAAGGTCCCCCGCAGATACCACTCGCCATCCCAACCGGCCTTTTCGACCCGCTGAATCAGAGCAGACCTGTCCTCTTGGTAGGTTTGGCTCATCTCCGGTTGTTGCAGGAGGTTTGAGAGTTCAGCCATGCCCTGCAACAGCTCGCACAGAAACCAGGCGAGCCATACGCTCTCCCCCTTGCCCCCCGCACCCACCAGATTCATGCCGTCGTTCCAATCCCCTGTCCCGATCAAGGGCAGGCCATGGGGGCCAATCGTCAGGCCGCGGCTGACCGCACGCCGGCAGTGCTCAAAGAGCGTGGCACGCTCAAAAGCGATCTCCGGCGTCGCGAAGACCTCATGCTGATCGTCTGCCAGCGGGGGGGCGTTGAGGAAGGGTATCTCTGTCTGCAGGATGGCCACATCGCCGGTCGTCCGGACGTAGTGCGCGACCACATAGGGGAGCCAGAGGAGGTCGTCGGTAATACGCGAGCGAATCCCGGCGCCGCTTGGTGGATGCCACCAATGCTGTACATCACCCTCCTGGAATTGCCGGCTGGCGGCCAGCAGAATCTGCTTACGCGCCAGGTCGGGCCTGGCGTAGAGGAAGGCCATGACGTCCTGTAATTGATCACGAAAGCCGTATGCGCCGCCTGACTGGTAAAAACCGGAGCGGCCCCAGATACGGCAACTCAACGACTGGTACTGTAGCCAACGGTTGATCAGAAGGTCGACGGCCAGTTCGGGGGTATGCACTTCAATCGTGCCCAAGAGCACATCCCACCAGGTTTGAGTCTGCTCAAGGGCGTCCTCAAAGGCCTGATCATCCTGGCAGCTGAGCACCAGTTCCCGGGCCTGGGCCACCGACTCGGCCTGGCCCAGCATGCAGGTGATATCTCGTCGCTCGTTAGGTGCCATTTCCAGGCTAACCCGCAGTACCGCGCAGGGGTCCAGCCCCGCCCCGCTCCGTTGTGACAGCTGAGTCAGCTCCATGGCTGCCGGGTTGGTCAGCGAACGGTTACGGCCGATAAAGGAAGTCCGATCGCCGCCGTATGACTCGGCCGGGGGAGTGATGGCCACGAAGGTGACCCGCTCCGGGTACTCGGGGTGATAGTGGTTCCGCGCCAGCATGGCCTGGGCCTCGTCATCCCAGTGGGTCATGACATGCATCTGGGAGGTTTCGCGGTTCTCGCCCAGCGTCAATTCGACATAATAGGTCACCGACAGCCTGCGCCTCTGGGAAGAGGCATTGGTGAGCCGCAGGCGTTGCAGTTTGATCGGCTTTCCCCCGCTCTCATCCACCGGCACGAAGACGGTCAGCTCCTGCTCGATACCGTTGCTGTTATGCTCGAAGACCGTATAGCCCGCCCCATGCCGGGCCCGATAGGCGTTCTCCTCACGGATCGGCGCCGCGGTCGGCGACCAGAAGACGCCACTCTCCTCGTCGCGGATGTAGAGCGCCTCCGAGGCCGGGTCCAGTACCGAGTCGTTCGACCAGCCGGTCAGACGATTGCGCTGGCTGTTGCCAAACCAAGTGAATCCGGCCCCGGTTTCGCTGATCAGGGTGCCGAAGGTCGGGTTGGCCATGACGTTCACCCAGGGTGCCGGGGTATTGGTATTGGGGCCGAGATATATCGCGTATTCACGCCCGTCCGGGGTAAAACCACCGAGACTGTTGAAATAGTTCAACTCCATGAAGGGCAGCGGGGCCGAGGGCTCCCGAGGAGCACGTTTCCGCTCCAGTCTTTCCAGCAGCTCGGGAGCCTCCACAGGTACGCCCAATTGCTGGGGAAGCGTGCCGCGTGTCGCCACCAGTACGATGTTGGCTGCTGCCTTGAGGAGCATCAGGTCCTCCTCGGGGATCTGCGCCGCGCTCTTCAGGTAGATCCCTCCCGGCCGATCGGATGCCGCAAAAAGGGAATTGGCCTGAATCAGCTGTTCCAGTCGTTCCTGGAGAGGCCGCTCATAGCTCCCGGCCTCTTCGTTGAGGATCACCAGGTCGGTTGACAATCCATGCATCCGCCAATAGGTATGGGCCTGGAGCAGCTGGCGGACCAGGCTGATCTCCCGCACCTCGCCAATAGTAATCAGGGTCATGGGCAGATCGCCCGAGATGCCGTATGGCCACAATCCTGCTTGTCCCTTGCGGTTGTCTTCAAGGTGTTTGTCAGAGGCGCGCAAGAGGGTATTGGCAAACAGCAGATGACCTGCCAGTTGCTGGAAACGCCGCGCGTCGTCAGGTTGGATGCGCAGCATCTGCAACTGCTGCTGGGTCGAGTGCCAGGCGAAATCCATGGCCCGCTCGGTCGCATGTTGGTCGCTGTACTTGTCCATCAGCAGCAGGACGTGCTCGCGGCTTGCTCCGGCGGCAAGCATCAGGGAAACCTCGGCGTGCTGGCCCGGTTCCAGGGTAAGACTTCGCCGCAGGCTGAGAATCGGATCCAGGACAAAACCCTGACTGTTGCCGAGCTCTTGCACGGCCCCCATGGGATTGGCAAGCGTCCGACCACGACCGATGAACCATTTCCGATCAGTTTCAAACTGCCAGCTCTTTTCAGGCGAGTAATCGCCGCCGGCGTGCTGAAGTATCAAGCAATGGGCCACATACAGAGGCGGGTCGTTTTCACTGCGCGGTCGCCGGTAGGCGAGGAGCATTTGCAGCTCGGGGAGCGCTTCGGTCTGGATGAACAGCTTGTTGAAGGCCGGGTGCTGGCGGTCGGCGTTGTGGGCGGCCATGGAGAGTTCAACGTAGCTGGTGAGGTTGAGGCGGCGGGAGCGGGTGGAGCGATTGACCAGGGTAATCCGGCGCACCTCCACATCGTCTTCCGGCGAGACGATGACCTCAGTTTCCGTGTAGATGCCGTTATCAGTACGCCGGAAGACGGCCCGGTCAAGGGCAAAGTCAACCGAATAACCTTCAAGCGCGCCGTCGACCGGATGATAGGTGGTAGACCAGAGCCGATCCGGATCGGCCTCGTGGATATAACAGAAGGTTCCCGGCGCATCACAGGTCTGATCCGAGCGCCAGCGGGTGAGTTCCTGGCCGGCCAATTGACTGTAGCCGCCACCGCTGTTGGTGATCATCAAACCATAGCGGCCGTTAGAGAGCAGGAGCGTCATGGGCGTGGCGGTATTGGCTGTGGTAAAGCTGCTGCTTGCCGGCGCGATCAGGTCTGTGCCCACAAACGACGGCTCGCTCTGGCGGATCGAGATCAGGTGCAGCGGCGGCAGGGTCGGGATGCGCTCCTGCAGCAGGGCCTCAAAGGCCCGCACCCGGGTGTCGCTATGAAAGCGGCGCGGGAACGGATTGCCATGCAGAAAGTTGGTCAGCGACAGGAAGGCCATGCCCTGATGATGGGCCATATAGGCCTCGATAATCACCCCGCGCTTGAGCGTCTGATTCGACGTCTCACGGTGCGGTTGCCGGCTGAAATCCATCGCCTCGAAATAACCGTAATCAGCCAGCAGTCCCAGCCCGGCCAGTCGTTTCAGGTTCTCCACGGTTTCACCGGGCGCCACGTTTAAGGCCAGCAGAGTGGCATAGGGAGCGACGACCAGTTGCTCCTCCAGGCCGCGCTTCAAGCCCAGAGCCGGCACCCCAAATGCCTTGTACTGATAGGTCTTGCTCAGGTCCAGATCGGCAAAGGCGGATTCGGAAATACCCCACGGCACCTGATGGGTGCGGCCGTAGGCGATCTGGATCGCCACCGCTTGCCTGGCCGCCTTGTCGAGAAGCGAGTTGCCGTAAGAGTACTGGAACAACAGCGGCATCAGATATTCGAACATGGTCCCGGTCCAGCTGAGCAGCACCCGCTGCCGACCAATTGCGCCGTAGGGGCGGCTCATGGAAAACCAATGTTCCAAAGGAACATCGCCTCGGGCAATGGCGACGAAACTGCCGAACCGCGCCTCACTGGCCAGGAGATCGTAACTTGAACCGTCCAGGCGGTTCGTGGAGACGTTATAGCCGATGGCGAACAACTTGCGCTTGGGGTCATAGAGAAATCGCATGTTCATCCCAACCGACAGTTCGCGGACGCTCGTGACCAACCGCTCAACCGTCCCCAGAGTTTCCCCGGCCAGCCATTGCGCCGTGGCAAAAGCTGCAAGAACCCGGTCGAGCCAGGCGACAAGCGGTGCGTTGGCCTGGTCGGACTCCTGCCGAATTGCCTTGATGATCTCAATCGAAGCGATCCCGCCATGCGCCAGGTCGAACAGCGAAGGCGCCTGCGACAGGTCCTGACGGATCGTGAGCAGGGCAACCTGACCCAGCTGGGCCAGCTCTTCCTCGGTTTTTTCGGCGATGATTTCGATCCAGCTGAGATAGCTGTTGCAGTTCTGAAGCCAGGCCGAAACCTGTTGGGCAAGTTCCCCAGCCCACGGTGTGTCCCCCGCGGCAG
>JANOIV010000215.1:0-47659 GCA_031407875.1 Desulfobulbaceae bacterium
CCATGCCCACAATGCCGGCCAATGGGATCTGGAAATCTCGACAACGCTGACCGCCAAATGGCTGCTCTATCACCACTGCCTGCCGTTGATGCGCGGTGTCCCCGGACGGGCTGTGGTCAATCTCTCCTCCGTGGCCGCAATCACTGGCAGAAGCGGCCCAGCGGCCTCCCTATTTAACGATGGCTACAGTGCAGCAAACAGGGCTGTTTCATCATTTACCGAGATCTGGGCCAGAGAGGCCGCCCCGGATATTCGGGTCAATGAACTGATGCTCGGCCTCATTCAAGGCCGGCACGGTGAAAAAACCAGAGGTTGGCAAGAGCTTTCAGAAAAGGACAAGGACAATCTGCGGGAACGTACTTTATTAGGACGTACCGGCCTGCCGGAAGAGGTGGCCGCGGCGGTACTGTTCCTGGCAGTTGATGCCACCTATATGACGGGGGCCGTGCTGCGTATGGACGGGGGATTTGTTCTGGGTGGCGACAGGGTCCCCGAGATGCCTGAGGGCATACTCTGAGACCTAACTCTTTTTCAAGAATATCTTATCTCGAAAGCAATTCGCCAAGTTGAGCAAGATCGGCAGGTGAAAAATCTTTCAGGGAGCACACTGCATCCACACACCCAAGGGCGGCAAGAGACCTCAAAACATTCTTCGTCTCACCGGTTTTCCCCGCCACGCCCTGCCGTTCTTTCTGCGCTGCAAGTCCTTCCTCTTCCGGCAGCACTCCGACCAGCAAAAAATCCCCTTGTCGTCTGGCATCCTGCAAGGCGCTAAGCTCGGATTCACTACAGGCATTCTGTCCAAGTGCGCAATAAATCACCATTTGCCCGACATTTTTTCGCCCATAAACCAGCTCAAGACACTCTCGGGCAGAGCCGCAGATCTTCGATGTGTCGGCAAAGGAATAGGGCGCAATGGCAAAGGAGTTGAAACGGGCACGGAAAGAGTCGCGAACCTGCCAGGACGGCGTTCTGGATTCAGCACTGCTGCCGCTACCGGCCTCAAAGAGCACCTCACCTTCCGGATCGATGATCGCCGAATAGCCGCCCAGTTCCACACCGTCGACCTTACCACAGCCATTGCAGGCCACCAGAAATGTCTGGTTTTCTATGGCCCGGGCCCGCAGAAGAGTTCGCCACTGCTCTCTCCTGACCGCCGGCCACTGGGCCGAACAGATGAGGAGGTCGGCGCCCTGTTGGCACTGGCTCCTGGCAAGGTCGGGAAAGCGGAGATCATAGCAGACCAGGCAACCGATCCGCCCTTGTGGGGTGACGATGGGCCGGGGCTCGCTACCTGCTCTGAACGACTTCCCCTCTCCACCGAAGGCAAAGATCTGTTGTTTTCTATAAAAACCATGAATCCCCTCAGCCCCGACAATATAGAGGGTGTTATAGAGATATGTTCCCTGCGCGCTGACTGCCAGTTCCGGCAGCGACCCCGCCAGTATGCAATTATGCCGCCTGGCAAGGCCTGCGAGTTCTTGCAAAATCCCGTCCGTGCTGGCCGCCAGAGTCTCTAATTGCCCGTAAGCAAAACCGGTGGACCACATTTCCGGCAGCACAATAAGGGCTCCGGCTGACAGTTGCAGATTTTCCAGTCCTGCCCTGACTTGCTCAAAATTTTTCGCGGGCTCGGCCGGTTCAATAGGGAATTGGAGAAAGCCCAGGGAGGAGAAATGTTTTACATCGCCTGACATTGGTCTATTCCTGTTATTTTGTTTGGGCTTTCAAGGAGACGGGGATTCAGCCAGGGCCTGTCGGGCAAGGGCTGCAACCGTGAGATTTTCTATCTCACCATCACGGTACAGCCGGATCGGATATTGATCTTCTGCAAGCTGAGGGAATTCACGGATGACCGACTTCTCCCCGAGCAAGCCCAGGCACCGGACAGCCAGGCCACGGACAGAGCCGTCATCGGCATAGAGATAGTGCCTCAGAGAGGTCGCCGCACCCATTTCAAGTAAATTCTGGCCGTAGACGGGGCAGAGCCTAGCGATACCCCAAAGAACGCCCTGTTGGAGCTGAGGCAATTCAATATAATTACCCTCCTGAAACAGCTCCGGGCCATCCTCCCGTATATAGGATACGAGCATATGCAGGTACTCCCGCGCCAGGAGCTCATGGTGCAGCATAATCTCGGCCATGGCCTCGGGCGCCCCCCAGCCGATCCCGCCGGATTCGTCGTTGAGGCTCCAGAGAAATTTGCGCATGACAATTCTTGCTGCCTCCATATCCTGTCGGGCAATACGCGGCACGACATTGCCGAAGGCACTCACCGCATGCCAGCGCAGCCGTTCATCGACATTGTAGAGCGCTGAAAAAAGCGGTCCCAGAACATCTATATCCCGATAACCTGCCAGTTCCTCAATGATCGTCGCAAGGTTGTCCCCACCCAAAAGCATCAGGATGGACTTCTTCAGCTCTCGTTTGCCCATGCCTCAACCGAAAACCTACTGTTCCCGTTTATCATCAAGGCGCCTCATACCTTCCATGAGCAGTGCCATAAAGCCACCGATGACATTCTTGTTTTTCTCACCCGTGCTTAATCCCTGCACAAATTTGAAACGGCCATTGGCCATGCCGAGAACCTCGTAGAAGGCGGATTGTCCCGCCAAATCGTTGATTTCAGCATGAACGATTTCACCTTCATTGAAGAGGATCAGGCCCCGGCTGGTATCGTATTCGAGCTTGAGATGTCCGGTCTTCTGGTTGGAGTTGATCATCTGACAGAGCTCAACCAGGGAGATATCGGAGAGTTGGCCAACCATACCCGAGGCCAGTTCCTCGGCGCGCTGCAGGTTCATTTTGGTGATCCTGCTGACTAAGAGTTTATAGAAAAAAACCTGCAGGGTCGGGAACTTTGTCAGGATATGGCGGAAGTTCTTGTGGTTCAGTACTGCCAACTGACAGGTTTCGGCCGCCATGATGGTGGTTGAGACCCGTTCTCCGGAGAGAAGACTCATCTCGCCAAAGACCTCCCCCCGTACCATCTCGGCAAGGGCCACACCGTCATCGTCAACGACCTCGATCCTGCCCGAGACGATAATGTAGAGTTGCGTGCCGGGATCGCCTTTCTGGACAATGGGAAAGCCCCAGGGATATTCCTCGAGTGTGAGCAGGGTAGCCAGATCAAGCAGATCGTCATCGGTCAGGGGCTCAAAGATCTCTATGGTCCTGAGAAGACCGGCGAACTGGGCAACATCCTTGAGCTTGTCCTTACGCTCGGAGGCGACCAGCAATTTCATCTGCAGTGTGGCGAAATCCTTTTCTTTTTTAAATTCAAAACGAATCAGGCCGGTGCAACCGCCACACTCGAACTTGGTCTTCAGGCTCTCACCCTGGCGGTATCGTTCATAGCTGGCGTCTTCCGAGGCAATAATAATCAGTTCTTTCGCCAGGGTCAGGCAGGTGGATTTGGCAATCGGCAGGGTAAGAATTCCCTCGCCGACCTTGAGTTCCTCACCGACGTTGTAGAGCGGACAGTGGTCCTCCTCGGTTATGATGAAGACACCGTTACGAAATTGCATAGGACCTCACTTCAATCCGACCTGCCAAAAAGGAGATAGATTACGACACCAAGGGTAATAGCCCCACCAAAGACCACCGGCAGAATTTTGCTTATTTGAATTTCTCCGTCAACCAACAGGGAATCCATATATGCCGTGCCCGACACCCACCATACCGCGAAGAGGATGCCGATGATGACCAGATCCCTCCAGCTCTGCTTGTAGAGCATATAGGCAATGAGGATGCCAAAAGGAACAAGAAACCAGGGATTGGTGAGCAGACCAACATAGTCCACCTCGGCGATTTGCGGCTGGAGATGGGTCGAATCAAACCATCGCAGGAATTTATCGAGTATTTGAGTCATTTACATTTAAAAAGCTGAGGTTTATCTGAATTCGGTTGTGTTTTGGCCCTTCGGACATCTTTATGCCACGCCCTGCAGACCACCTCGGAGAACCGCCCCGGCAAAAGCACAAGGTCCCTGCCCTTTCTTGATGGCTTACCGCATAATTCTATTCATGTTCCTTGATTCTGACAAGGAACTCATCATTCGGGAAGAAGAAGTGATCATTGTCCACACCTTGGTCGATGCCGTCTGCTCTTTCCCCGAATGCTTATCTCCTTATATACACAGCTTAAATGAAAGATCAACGTTTTCCGATCTGGTTAATCTATTGCAAAAGAATCTTGAGAGACGGTGCAAATTAAAATTTGACCCATTGAGATCATGCAGGGATATCGCTTCAGCGTCAGTTGCGGGGCAATCATCAGAAAACAGCAGGAATCCCTTGAGGACGCCCTGCACCGCGCCGACACCCACCTTTATCGGGCGAAAAAGAACGGCCGTAATCAGATCTGCAGCGATTTTTCTTGAAGAGTTCTCTTGCTCTTCGACAATACCCGTATCTTTGCTGGCTTGATCTTTCCTGAGAATTGCCAAATTCTATTGCTAAATCCCTGTGCCGCCTTACAGTTTAGGAACCGTCACGAAATAACATTATATTTCCGACCATTTCCTTACGACGACCATGGATGGCCTAGTGTCGCTCACTCCATGGACGGATGAAGAGCGACCGGCTCCTTATGCCGGTTACGGCTAACGTTACAGTTATTATTGAACAACGGTTGCCAAGAAGATGCCGCTTACCCTCCCCGGCCACTCGAGAAAAAACATGTCGATTGCAAAATCAAATATTGTCCTGATCGGAATGCCGGGTTCAGGCAAGAGTACCGTGGGAATCATCCTTGCCAAAATTACAGCAAAGAACTTTGTCGATACCGATGTCCTCATCCAACTCGCGGAAAATCGGAAGCTGCAGGCTATAGTCAATTCCGAGGGCCATATGGCCCTGCGCTCGGTTGAGGAGAAGGTGCTGCTCGCGGTGGATTGTCGTGACCATGTCATCGCCACCGGCGGTAGCGCCGCCTACAGTGCGGCGGCCATGCACCATCTGAAAAAAAATGGGGTCTGTGTCTTTCTGCATGCAGATCTGCCGACGCTCAAAAAGCGCATCCGCAATTACGAGACACGAGGACTGGCCAAGAGACCGGATCAGAGTTTTCAGGACCTCTTTGACGAACGGCTGGGCCTCTACAACACCTATGCCGATATCACCATCGCCAGCTCCCATCTGAGCCAGGAAGAGGTCTGTGAAGAGATTGTCCGGCAGCTGCAGTCCCGGTTACATCCTCGGGCAGAAACATCCGGAGCGGTGGACTGACATGAACCCGAAACTCCCGGCCCGCCTGCACAGTGAACATGTCACCATCCGGGCCATGGTTGCCATCTACTGCCAAGCACAGCACGGCTCAACCCGGAAAGAACTGTGCCGCGACTGCCGGGAGGTGCTGGCCTATGCCGAAAAACGCCTCGCTCTCTGCCCTTTTCAGGGACATAAACCCACCTGCGGCAACTGTACGGTGCATTGCTACAAACCGGCATTGCGTGAACGGATCCGCCGGATCATGCGCTTTGCCGGACCCAGAATGCTCTGGCACCACCCCTGGATGGCCATTCGCCACCTGATCGACAGCCGACGATCTGCACCGGTTCTCACTGCACCACCATCCGGTAAAAACAGCAGAAGGACACAATCATGAAAATACTTATCACCGGGGCATCGGGACTTGTGGGCAGCGCCCTTGTTGAATCTCTTTTCAAAAAAGGCCATACCGTCCGCGGCCTGCAGCGCAATAAAGAAAGGGATGAAAGAAGAATCTGGGACACCGGCGCGCTGCACCCGGACAAGGCTGATCAGGCGCCCTTTGACGTGGTCATCCATCTGGCGGGGGAAAACGTCGCTGGCGGCAGGTGGAATGCGGCACGCAAGGAGAGGATTCTCAGGAGCCGGGTGGATGGCACCCGGCAACTGGTCGACTACATCAGCCAGCCGCAGAACAAGCCCAAGGTGTTTCTCTGCGCCTCAGCGGCAGGCTACTATGGCGATTGCGGCAGCAAGGATGTGGACGAGCGCTCGCCGCTGGGCGCAGGCTTTCTCGCCGAGGTTTGCCGGCATTGGGAGGAGGCGGCGGCCCGGGCCGAGCAGGCCGGGATTCGGGTTGTCAACCTGCGCTTCGGTATGATCCTGAGCCCCAAGGGCGGTGCGCTGCACAAGATGCTGCCACCCTTCAAGGCAGGGCTGGGCGGGGTTGTCGGCAACGGGGAGCAGTTCATCAGCTGGATTGCCATGAGGGATCTGACCGAGATCGTGCACTTTCTCATTGAAAAAGACTCGGCAAGCGGCCCTTACAACGTCGTCTCACCCACCCCGGTAACCAACAGGGCCTTTACCAAGACCCTGGGAGCGGTGCTCGGCAAGCCGACATTTCTGCCGGCCCCGGCCGTTCTGGTACGTCTCATTTTCGGTGAAATGGCACGGGAGATCCTGCTCAGCAGTTGCAAGGCCATGCCTGCTCGACTGCTTGAGGCCGGATACCGTTTTCAAGAAGAGGATCTCCGCCACACCCTGGCCTCCTGCGTACTGGGGCAATAGAGGCCGGGACGGGGAGCTGGCGGCAGGGGTTATTTCCCCGTTATCTTCTGCAGGGCATCCTGATAGCGAGACCGGGTCTTCTCCACTATTTCGGCAGGCAGGGGCGGAGGCGGGGGGGTCTTGTCCCAGTCAAGGGAAGAGAGATAGTCACGCAGATACTGCTTATCATAGCTGGGCTGTCCCTGGCCGGGTGTATATCGGTCAAGAGGCCAGAACCTCGATGAATCCGGGGTAAGAACCTCATCGATGAGGATCAGTTTATCCCCCAGAAGGCCCAGTTCAAACTTGGTATCGGCAATGATGATGCCTTTTGTCAGGGCAAAATCGGCCGCCCGCTGATAGAGACTGATGCTGATCCGGGCAATTTCCCCGGCCAACCTAGCCCCGACAATCTTCTCCATGTCCCCAAGAGAAATATTCTCATCGTGGGTGCCTAGCTCGGCCTTGGTGGAGGGGGTAAAGAGCGGCTGCGGGAATTTGTCTGATTCCTGCATGCCGGCAGGCAAGGTGAAACCGCAGACAGTCGTGTCTTTTGCATAGGCGCTCCAGAAACTCCCGGAAAGATAGCCCCTGACAATACATTCAATGGTCAGAGGGCGGGTCTTTTTTACCAGCATTGAGCGGCCCCGAAGTTGGCCTGCATAGGGCCGACAGACCTGCGGATACTGCTCGACACTGGCGGTAATCAGGTGGTTTTCGACTATATCGCCCAGCAGATCAAACCAGAAGAGCGAAAGCCGGGTCAGGATGGCCCCCTTGCCGGGAATGGCATCATCCATCACCACATCGTAGGCGGAGATCCTGTCGGTGGCCACCATCAGCAGTTTGTCATCATGCCCAGGCAGAGCATACATATCTCTGACCTTCCCTCGGTGCACGAGGGTCAGATCGGCAAAATTGGTTGTCTTCACAGTCATCTCGGTCATTTTTCCTTTGCTCCCTCGACTCTTTTCACTCAGTTGCCGGCAGAGGATTTCTCTGTCTGCCCAACTTTTGTTATGGTCTTTGGTTTCACTGCAGTTCCATCATATCTCCGGCAGGCCGGATTTTCATACGCGACAAGCTCGCAGGAGAGCGAGCCGATCATCAGCTTGGACTTGATCAACACCGGCACCCGGCACTCATCGTTGGTGTACCAGATTAACGTATCTCCGTTTTTATCATACAGGCCCTTGAATTCCAGGACAGGCATGACTTTCATGGTTTCCACCGATCCCAGAATTGTCTTTTCGAGCCTTTCGGTTCCGACCACATCCACCTTGACCTCATTGCGTTTCTTGTCGGCAAAGGTCGGCACGATAAACGATTCGCCGACTGTAAAGGGCATAACCCTGCTGCTGAAAAAGGCCGAGAACTCATTATGGGTCGGCCCTTCAACGGCATACTCAACGGGTGGGTCGGTGTTCTTTCGGTAGACAATCTTCTTGCCGACCTGGTAGTACTTCGTCATACGGTATGCCTGATAGTTATATCCCTCTTTTTGTCGCACCTCATAACGCGAAGGCAGACGATCATTGCCCCTGACAACCGTCAAATGAGCATCCCTGACCGGATAGATGCCATGGATTGCGCCATTTTCGGTGGTTATCAAGGCCTTGAGCTGATAGGCCGCCTTTTCGCCCCGCAAGCGCTTGATCTCCATAGATAATTCACCAATTTTCATACCGCCTGTCCAAAAGATGTCATAACGTATCTTTTCGCCGTCGGTGTTGGCCGTTTTCAAGAGGAGCTGATCAATCACGCCATAAGGGAGGGGCTGTTTCTCAATTGGTGGATTAGCGTACGCCAGAGAGCCTATAGGGAGGAGCGCGAAATGAAACAGCAGGAGCAGGTGTAATCGTATTCTCATCATCTCAACCCTCCATCGTCAGCAGGGACAACCAGGTAGCAATAAAAATGGTCAGGCTGATAAAGCCGTTCATTGAAAAGAAAGAGGCCTGAATACGAGAAAGATCCCGGGGGTTGACAATCAGGTGCTGGTAAAAGAGGGCCCCGGCGGTCAGGACCAGACCGATATAATACCAGGAGTTGAGATGGGCCTGTACCCCGGTGAGGGTAAAAAAAACAAAGGCCAGGACATGAAAGACGACCGCCAGGCGAAAGGCATTTTTCCGACCCAGACGGGAAGGTAGAGAGTGCAGACCGGCTTCCCGGTCAAAATCGGCATCCAGACAGGCATAAATCGTATCGAAACCGGCCACCCAGAACAACACCGCCAGCGAAAGCACAATGGGAAACTCTGTAAAGCTGCCGGACACCGCAACCCAGCCACCAAGAGGAGAAAAGGCCAGGGCCACTCCGAGAATAAGATGACACAGGGCGGTGAATCTCTTGGTGTAGGAGTAGATGAGGGTCAGGGCCAGGGCAAAGGGGGCGATGGCAAGGGTCAGGGTGTTGAGCTGAGAGCAGGCCAGGAAAAAGACCAGGGCCGAGATGATTACCATGGCCCAGGCCTCTGTCATCCTGACCTGTCCTGCCGGGATTGCCCGATTTGTCGTGCGGGGATTGGCCTGGTCAAAACGCCAGTCAACAATACGATTAAAACCCATGGCACAGGTCCTGGCCCCAACCATAGCCAGGATGATCCAAAACAGCACTCGCAAATCCGGCACGCCTTTGGCGGCGAGAAATGCCCCGGTAAAGGCAAAAGGCATGGCAAAGACGGTCAGCTTGAACTTGATCATTTCAAGTAGAATGGTGATTTTCTTCAGCATGAGCTGCCATCCCCCCAGCGTTTTCTGGCCGCGACCTCAATTCCAAGCTGGTCGGCAAGCCGCCATGCATAGGTCGCTGCCGCCTCGTCGAGTGTGGTGGGATTCAGGTAAAAACCCGGCATTGGCGGGCATATCACCGCACCGGCGTCATGGGCCTGGAGCATATTCTGCAGATGGGTGCGGTTGAAAGGGGTCTCACGCACGGCCAGCACCAGCCTTTTCCGCTCTTTCAGCATGACATCGGCGGCCCGATGAATAAGGTTTATCGAGAGTCCGGCGGCAATGGCAGCCAGACTTCCCATGGAGCAGGGCAGCACCACCATGGCCGAGTAATCACTCGAACCGGAGGCCGGTGCTGCGGCAAAATCTTCATGATCGAACCACTTGCTCACCAACGGTAGGTCTTCCGGGGCTATCTGCTGCTCCATCTGCAGGACCTTTCTGCCTGAAGGTGAACAGATTCCATGGATCTCAATCTTCTGAGCTGAAATCACCTGCAGAAACGAACGGAGATACAGCATGCCGCTGGCCCCGGTCACGGCGAGGAGAATTTTTTTGTTTGCAGCTCCTGTCATCGCAGTCTTCCTTGAAGGACAATTGCCCTCTTCGTTTTCTTGGAGCCGTTACGTAATAACCAGTACATTTCTGCCAATTTCGTTACGACCTCCATGGATGGCCTGGTGTCGCTCGCTCCATGGACGGATGAAGAGCGACCGGCTCCTTATGCCGATCACGGCATTTCAATCGTACTGTTATTTTTTTTTGAACGAAGGCTCAAGCAGTGATGAGGGGGTGAATTTTCAGCGGCAGGGCAGCCTTTGACGCCTCTCCCCGCGCGATCAGATAGCCGAAGAATTTCTCAAGGGCCCGCTGTTTTTCCGGGCCAAGGTCATGCTCTATGGCCCGAAGATAGGCGTAACAGTTCTCACAGGGCATGGGGATGCGCGCTGCGACCTGTTCACAAATGGTCAGCATTTCCTCTTTGCCCTGAGTCCGGCAGCGCAGAAATTCTCCATGGATCTCCGCAAGTTCTCCGGCATGGTCCCGGCAGTACTCCTCTCGCACAGCAAAGACCGCAAAGACAAAGGGCAGCCCGGTCTCCTGTTTCCAGATCTCTCCCAGATCATACTGGAATGCGTAGCATTTTTCACTGACGATCCGCAGGGCATCGTCACCGATGGCCAGTACTGCCTTGGCATTTCGGCCCTCGACACCGCGCACCTCACCGGAACTGTAGACAGGCCTTACCCGGACAAATTCCTCCAGGATGACCTTCACCAGAGCAGCCGAGGTCTCGGACTGATTGCTGAGCAGTACCGGGCCGCCGCCGAGTTCTGTCATCGGCACATGGGAAAAGAGAAACACCGAGCCGACCGGACCGTTGGCGCTGATGGACAGATCTTCGAGAATCCGGTACCGCTCCGGTCTCATCCCGTATTCGTAACAGGAGACGACCCCTATATCCAATTCACCTGCGGCAAGCATCCGGCACAGAGTCGATGGAGGTGCTTCGACCACCTGCCAGCGCTCGTGCCTGACCGTTCGTTTCCAGACTTCATAGATCGGCGCGGTGTTGATATAGTTCACCATGCCAATCCTGCTTTTTCTGTTCCCGCCTGTTTTTTCGCTGTTCTCCATCATAATCGGAAATCACATCAGAGGTGGTACTTCAGACAAGGGTATAATCCATGCGGCGCTGGCGTGGCTCAAAACCGGCATCAGTCACCAATCTGCGGATCTCCTGTTCGGAAAGCCGAAAACTGACCCCGGCCGCCGCCACCACATTTTCCTCGATCATGGTGCTGCCGAAATCATTGGCGCCAAAAAAGAGGGAAAGTTGGGCAATCTTTGGTCCCTGGGTAACCCAGGAGGCCTGCACATTGGCAAAATTATCGAGGTAGATCCGGGACAGCGCCAGCATGCGCAGATAACCCATGGCGGTGGTCTTTTCGATTTCGGCCAGAGCCGTATTGTCCGGCTGAAACGGCCAGGGGATGAAGGCAGTGAATCCGCCGGTCTGATCCTGCAACTGCCGTAGACACCGGAGATGCTCAAGACGTTCTTCAGTTGTCTCAATATGACCGAACATCATGGTGGCCGTAGTCCTCAGGCCTTGGCGATGGGCTTCGACCATAACCTCCAACCATTGATCGGTTGAGCATTTCCTTGGAGCAGTCGCCTGACGGACCCGGTCATTGAGGATCTCGGCCCCGCCACCGGGGATGGAATCGAGCCCTGCGACGATCAGCCTGCGCAGCACTTCTTCTATTGATAACCCCGATATTACCGAAAAATGATAGATTTCCGGCGGGGAAAACCCGTGGATATGGATACCGGTTTTTTTTATAAACCGGAGCATTTCTTCATAATATTCCAAGGGTTGATCTGGATGCAGCCCGCCTTGGAGCAGGATTTGGGTACCACCCAGTTCCTGGGTTTCCTTGATCTTGGCGGCAAGTTCAGCAAAGGACAGAAGATAGCCGCCCTTTTCTTCCGGTGTCTTGAAGAAGGCGCAGAATTTACAGGCAGAGATACAGATATCGGTATAGTTGATATTGCGGTCGATCACATAGGTGACCTGTTTTTCCGGATGCAGGCGCTCGCGGATGGCGTTGGCAAGAAAGCCGAGATCGTAGAGACTGCCCGTTTCTGCGAGATAGAGGAAATCTTCATCGCCTATCCTGACACCCGCCTGAACATTGTTATGTATGCCCCTCAGCCGATTATCGGATAGTTCCCCCTTAATTCCCATCATTCGTGCACCTGAATGACATTGTACAGGGTATCTCGTTCGACCGGGATGCGTCCGGCCTCTTTGATGAGCCGCACCAGGGTGGTGCTGCCGATGGCCTGATCGGTATCGGCCCCGGCCATATGGGTGATAACCTCCTCCTTGACCGTGCCGTCCATATCGTCTGCCCCGAAGGAGAGGGCGACCTGGGCAAGTTTTGGTCCGATCATGACCCAATAGGCCTTGATATGGGGAAAGTTATCGAGATAGAGGCGGGCTACGGCGATGTTTTTCAGATCATCGATACCGGTGGTCCGGGAAAGAGAGGACATCTCGGTATTCTGCGGATGAAAGGCGAGCGGGATAAAGGCGAGAAAGCCCCCGGTTTCATCCTGGGCTGCACGTAGGGCAGTGAGATGCTCAAGCCGTTCCTCCATGGTCTCAATATGGCCATAGAGCATGGTGGCATTGGTATGCAATCCCTGGCGATGGGCGGTCTTTGCGACCTCGAGCCAGTCATGGCCGGAGAGCTTTTTCTCACAGGTCAAGAGGCGGATCCGGGGGCTGAAGACCTCGGCGCCTCCGCCGGGAATCGATCCCAGGCCGGCATCATTAAGAATCTCCAGGGTGTCGGCCACCGGTTTTCCGGCAAGCCCGGCCAGATGGGCGATCTCGACACAGGTAAAGGCCTGGATATGGACAGCCGGCCGAACTTCCTTTATCCCCCGGAGCACCTCGATATAATACTCAAAAGGCAGTTCGGGATGGATGCCACCGACCATGTGGATCTCGCTGATCGGCTCATCAAGGCGGTCGCGGACCTTCTGCTTGACCTCCTCAACACTCATCTCGTAACCCAGATCCGAGCCCTTTTCCTTGCCGAAGGCGCAGAACTTGCAAAGATTCGTGCAGATATTCGAGTAGTTTATATGCTGATTATAGATAAAATAGGCCTTGTCGCCATTGAGCCTGTTTCTGACGATATCAGCCATGTAGCCAAGGGCAAGGATGTCATGGCTGGCATAGAGCTGCAGCCCATCCGTTGGGCTGAGACGAACACCGGCCTCAATCTTATCTAAGATGGAGCCAAATCCGGCTTTTTCGATGTAGTTTTTCACGGCAATAAAAAAAGCCGGGCGAGTAACCCGGCTCAATGTTCTGAGGTTCAGTAAGATTAATCGATAAAGAATTTCAGCTTTTCACGTCTGCTGGAATGCCTCAGTCGATTGAGGGCCTTTTTTTCAATCTGACGGATACGCTCACGGGAGACATTGAAGCGTTTGCCGATTTCTTCAAGGGTGTACTCCGCCTTCTCGCCGATGCCGAAGCGCAGACGGATAATTTTCTCTTCACGCTCGCTGAGGGTCGAAAGGATCTCGGTTACCCGGCCCGCCAGTTCCCTGGTCTGCACCGCATCATAAGGGGACTGGGACTCCTGATTCTCGAGAAAATCACCCAGGGTTGAGTCATCATCGCCAACCGGAGTCTCAAGCGAGATGGGTTCTCTTGAGGCCTCGAGGATGGAGAGGATCTTGTCCATCGGTAGGTTGGTCGACTTGGATATCTCAAGCGGCGTCGGTTCCCGGCCCAGTTCCTTAAACAGGGCATAGAAGGCCTTGAAAAACTGGCTTCGCAGTTCGAGAAAATGCACAGGCAAGCGGATGGTCCGGGTCTTGTCGAGAATTGCCCGAGTGATGGCCTGGCGTATCCACCAGCTGGCATAAGTGGAAAATTTATTGCCCTTGGTATAGTCAAATCGAAATACCGCCCGCATGAGCCCGAGATTGCCTTCCTGGATCAGATCGGCAAGGGTCAGGCCCTGATGCATATAACGCTTGGCGATGGAAACAACGAGCCTGAGGTTGGCCCGGATCATCGTGTCTTTGGCTATCTCAATGGACCGACTGTAGGCCTCAAGCTTGGCCTGCAGCTCGAAGAGTTCTCTGATTTCAGGGTACTTTTTCGCCGCAGTCACGACACTGTAGCGCATGAAGTTCAACTGCTGCTTCTTGGGCTTAAGGGTCGGATCACGTTTTTCCCAGAGATCGATGCGCTCGGTAAGGAGCTTCATCTCCTTCACACCCGACCGGTCTTCCCTGATAGCCTGGATGATTGCCTCAAATCCCTGCCGGATAGTCTTGCTGTATTTGGCCTCTTCATCAGGGGTCAGCAGGTCGAAACGGCCCATCTCACGCAGATAGGTGGTGGTGGTCTCTTCTGCCTCATGGGCGTCATCCTCCCCCCTCGAACCGACCATTTCATCCTTGAGGTCATCAATATCAATACATCCCTCGTCTTTTTTTTCCCATACCTCGCCGGAGAGCGTCCTCTTTTCACCGGATTCTTCTACGGTGACGATTTCGATATCGTGAGCACCGAGAAAATTAAAGATGCTCTCGATCGCTCCCGCATCTTTAATTTCTTCTGGCAACAGTTCGTTCAAGTCACTGAAGCTGATACACCCTTCAGACTTTCCGGCTTTAAGAAGATTTTCTTTGAGTTCTGACAGCACCGGGAAACTACTCCATTACTTAAATTTAGAAGACTATTGGGTCAAATACTGCTACATTGACCGATAATAAATAGTCTCAATGGGTTACTTGAGATTTTCTCTGACAAATCACATACGGATTTTACAACAAAAAAAATGCCGACGGAAATACTTCCGTGAGCACCGGGGAAAATTCACCAAAACCTGGGATCTTAATCCAATCAATATTTTAATGCACTATTTTAAATTGCCCCGCCTCTCAAGCCAGGAACAGAGAGACAGACAGGGATTCATGTTTCGTTTGTTTCCAGATCAGCGAGTCGGCAACAGTACAATCGCCCATCGCCTTTATATATTATAGCATTCCTGGATTGAGATACAAGTCCGGGCGATATTGTTTTCGCAGGGTTTTTTCCTGATACAGGGCAATCAACCGGAATAATAGGTAAATATCAATATCATTCAGGAGAGAAATGATATGGCAAATATCCTCACCGCTGACAGGGCAAGCGGCATACTCGCCCATATCACCTCCCTCCCCTGCCCTTATGGAATCGGGGACATCGGTCCGGCCAGTTATGCCTTCCTGGACTATCTCGAAGCCTGCGCCCAGAGTTATTGGCAGATCCTACCGACCGGTCCGACCAAACATCTCTTTGACAATTCACCCTACATGAGCACTTCGGCCTTCGCCGGTTCGCCCCTGCTCATCTCTCCGGAGCTTCTCTTGCAAGAACACCTTATCACCGAGAGCAGCCTACATAATCACCCTGACTTCTCCCGCTACCGCACAGACTATGTTGCAGTTGCCAGCTATAAGACCAGGGTCCTCAAAGAGGCCTTTAGTAATTTCAAAGGCTTTGACAGTCAGGCCTTCCTTGATTTTGCCTTAGAGAATCCCTGGCTGGACGACTATGCCCTGTTCATGACCCTCAAGGAAACCTGCGGTAACGTTGGCTGGTTCGACTGGCCGAAGGATTTGGCGACCCGAAACCCGGTTGCACTGACCGCCCAGCGCGAAAAGCACATCCTGCGCTTTGATTTTTACCGCTTCGAACAGTTTGAGTTTTCCCGGCAATGGCACCTCCTCCGGAGGGCCGCGGAGCAGGCGGGCATTCTTCTCTTCGGTGATATCCCTATCTATGTGGGTCTTGACAGTGTCGATGTCTGGACCCATCAGTCCATTTTCACCCTGAATCCCAAGACCTCGCTGCCCACCCACGTAGCCGGGGTGCCACCCGACTATTTCAGCACAACCGGCCAGCGCTGGGGAAATCCCCTCTATCGTTGGGAAAGTCCTGACCCTGTGGTCCAAGAGGGTCTGCTGGAGTGGTGGATATCGCGTATTTCAGCAATTTTTAAAATGGTTGATACCGCCCGCATCGACCATTTTCGCGGATTTGACTCATACTGGTCAATACCCGCCGAAAATGAAACAGCCGTTGACGGGCAATGGCTACCTGGCCCGGGGAAGCCTTTTTTCGACAAGATCTTCAAGCGTCTCGGCAAGCTCCAAATCGTCGCGGAAGACCTGGGTATTATCACACCGGCTGTCGGTAAGCTCCGAGATGATTTAGGGTTTCCCGGCATGAAGGTGCTGCAGTTTGCCTTCGACGGCAACCCCGACAACAGCTTTCTACCCTACAATTTCGACACTCCGCACTGCGTGGTCTACACCGGCACCCATGACAACGACACAACGCTGGGCTGGTTCCAGGGCGAGCAGCTCAACGATGACCTGCGGCAACGTGTAAAACGCCAGGCTAACAGATGGCTGCATGATCACAGCGGGATCCATGAGGATCTCATCTACCTGGCCCTGTCCTCCATCGGAAGACTCACGATCTTCCCTCTCCAGGATATCCTCGGGTTTGGCAGTGATTGCCGGATGAACACTCCGGGTGTGCCGACCGGCAATTGGAGCTGGCGCTGCGCCCCAGAATTCCTCAGCCCCGAGATCGCCGTGCGCCTGCAGGAGGCCACATTACGCTTTGGCCGCGGTCGACAGAAAGCACTACCGAAAACAGACCCCCCAGGCGACGAAAGCCTGCAATCGCCCAAAGAAACTAAATGAACGGCTCGGAGAACAAATTCTTGACAAGGTCCAGGCAGTCAGGTATTAAGTCTTCACACTTTGGCCCCATCGTCTAGCGGTCAGGACGTTGGCCTCTCACGCCGAAAGCAGGGGTTCGATTCCCCTTGGGGTCACCAAGCAAATTCAGCCACTTAGAGATTTCTCTAAGTGGCTTTTTTTTACTCATCAAGGCAGCGTCGAATTCAGCGCTGCCTTGTTTATTCGCAGAGATCAAGTAACCTGCTGGCCCGCTTCCGCCCTCGCTTTGATCCAACCCTTGCGGATAAAATACTGCTGGCCGCAATCGGTCCATGAGTCGCAGATGTCATCATTTTGTTTCAGGGGATATACCCCGTCACCCTTCTTCTCCACCCGGCAAACACCCGAGTAGATATCGTCAAGCCTGTAGTTTTTGCAACTCAGGCAATTCTTCTTTATCGTTTTCATGGTCTATTCTTTTCATTTATATTCAAGTTATAGGTCTGCCAGCAACCTTTCCTGAAACAGTCTGGAAAAATCAGGTATCTGCTCCACCGGCATATCCTCTGAATGCCGATCAACAGGGATTACGCAATCCGGAAAACCGTATTTCTTTAGAGATCTGGAAAATACCTCGGCTGAATCCTCGGAAATTCGCCGATCAGTCTCCTGAAAGCGGTTGTAGACTATCCCGCAGAGATGCATGCCTCTGTTACGCACGACTTCGAGGGCCGAGAGGGTATGATTGATGGAGCCCAGACGCGGACTGCTGACCAAAATGAGGGGATATCCCCTCTTCTCGAGATAATCGAGAAAGGTTGTATCCTCGGTGAGTGGCACAAGCAGGCCGCCTGCTCCTTCCAAAAGAACAACGTCATAGGTTGAGCGGAGCTTGTCTGTCGCCCGTCCTATCACCTCGTGCTCGATCTTTCTCCCTTCCAGACGGGCGGCAAGATGCGGTGAGCAGGGTGTGGAGAAGACATAGGGACAGGTCAGGCCATGCCGGTCTTCAGCAAAGATCTCACTGCCCATGATCTGTCGATGGCGCAGAATATCTTCGCTCATGCCGGTGCAGCCAGTCTGCACAACCTTCTGGCTGATGACCCGCAATCCCCGTCCGACCAGATAGCGCCCAATGAGGCCGGTGACGACCGTTTTGCCGATATCCGTATCAATGCCGGTTATGCAGAAGACCTTACCGTTTGCCATTATTACCTCCCTGCCGTATTTTTTCGGGCCACCAGGAGATGGCTGACATAGCTGAGTCGTACCTTACCTTCACTGCCATATAATCTGCGATAGTTCTTTTCAAAGGTCCGCAGACCGGCGGGTGTCCAGCGAAAATTGCCGAGACCGCTCACGCCGGTGGCCTGCAGATGACGCAGGACATCCCTTGGCCCCGAGAAAAAAAGGCTGTCTTCACAGGTCTCAACCCTCAGGAGGTCAAAGCGGGATTCCAGAAAAGAGCAGATCTGCTCAAGGGCCAGATAGTGGAGACCTCTGCCGATCAGTTCCTGAATCTCTCCGAGTGTTCCGACACCAAAGATTGAAAAAACCAGATATCCCCGCTCTGTGAGAGCCGTAGAAAATTTTTCCAGGATTGCCGGGTAATCGGATAGCCACTGCAAGGTGGAAGACGAGACGATAAGATCAAGCTCATCCGGTATATCCACCTTCTCGATATCGCCAGGGATTGTCTCAACCGATGAAATATACCTCCCCGCCCGCACTCTTGCCAGCTCACACAATTCAGGCACAAGATCATTGACGAACAGGCTCGCAACAGGAGAGCGAGAGCAGAGCAATTCAGTCATGATCCCGGTGCAGCAGCCAACTTCCAAGACCCGGGAAAAACCTATCCCGGCAGTCGACTGCAAGAGATCAACGACCTGTTCACTCACCTTCCTCTGAATGACGGCATTCTCGTCATAGGTGGGCAGACTGCGTCTGAAACGCTGAGCCACCTCTTTTTTATCCGGGGAAAAAACCATGGACACTCCTGTCCTCATTCATTCTATCAAGGATTGGCGGGAATACCGGGCTGCAGCGCCTCGACGAGAAGTGCATCCCAGCTCGGCCAGAGATAAAAGGGAAAATGATGGCCGTGGAACTGATGAGGCCGCTCCGCCTTCCAGAACTTCAACTGATTGGCCGTCGGCATGATCAGATCCCTGTCGGCTATCATGATATGAGAATATATGCTCTCCTGGGCCCGCTGACAATCGCACATTCCGAGAAGAACCTCAAGCTCCTCCCTCTGGCTCTCCTGACTGCGACCGGGGAGATTGGCCTGAAAGCTCGCGCAGAGGCCCTTGCCCCGGCACATGCGCCGATACAGTTTCTGCCGCGATTCTGCCGAATAATTCTGCACAGTTGCAGTCAGGACCTCTTCAGGGATACCCAGGTCGTCATGGATCGGGCAGAGGGTACCGTTGATTGCCACCGTCGCCCTGAAACAATTCCTTAGGTCTGAAAAAAGACGCTGTCCGACCCAGACTCCCATGGACCAGGCCATCAGAAAGACATCCGTATAGATTTTGGCAAGTTCGAGGACATCCGGGATAGGGCCGAGTCTGCGATAATCGCTGAGCATCAGGACATCGCACCACTCGGAGAGGAGTGGTCGAAATGGCCGCTCGTCCATACCCCAGCCATTACAGAAAATGATCAGATTCGGGTTCATTTCTCTATGCAGCCACAGGTTTTCCATCTCAGATCATCTTGCCGATATACCTTAAAGCCGCTGCCATGCCGCTGCTGTTTGCTCTGCCAAACGGGCAAGATCCTGCCACTGCATATCGGCGGTCAACGACAATCGGAATCGTGATGTCCCCTCAGGCACCGCCGGCGGACGGACAGGAAAGATGAGATACCCCATTTCTTGCATCTCTGCGGCCAGCCGTAGAACCTTTCTATCATCACCGATCATTACCGGCACGATGTTGGTTGAGCCGTCGGTCTGCAAGCCATACCGGCACAGTTCACTCCGCAGTTGCTCTGCAAGATGGCGCAGATGCCGGCGCTCCCTATCAAGTTTCAGCATGTGTGCAAAGACAAAGTGATTCCAGCTGATAACCACCGGCGGCAGGGCCGTGGTGAAGATGAGCGAACGGCTGTGGTTGATAAGATGTTCCCTGATATCTTCCCGGCAGAGGACAAAGGCGCCAACCGAGGCCAGGGCCTTACCGAAGGTGCCGATCAGGAGATCGATATCGTCGAGTACCCCCTGCTCTTCGGCCTGCCCGAGTCCCCGTTCGCCATAGAGACCCACGGCATGGGCCTCATCGATATAGAGGAGGCAGTCGAAGCTGTTTTTCAATTCCACCAGACGACGGAGATCGGCCACATCGCCATCCATGCTGAAGACCGATTCACTGACCACAATGACCTGTTCATAGTCGGACCGGTGTTTTCCGAGGATCTCTTCCAGGTGGTCATAGTTGCAATGACGGTAACGCCGATGCGCCGCCTGGCTGAGCCGCATACCATCATGGATCGAGGCATGGTTGAGTTTATCGGAGAGGATCAGATCATTTTTGTCAAGAAGGGCGGGCAGGATACCGATGTTGGCATGGTAACCCGAATTGAAAAGAAGAGCGGCGGGTCTTCCATAGGACTGGGCCAGAAGTCGTTCCAGCCGGTGGGAGTTGGCGCTGTCACCGGTCAAAAGACGTGAAGAGGCGGCGCCGAGACCGTAATCATCGACAAGAGAAGAGCCGGCCATCTGGCCATAAAACCGCTCGTGCAACGCTTCGTCTCCCGCCAGTCCCAGATAATCATTGGAAGTCAGGTTGAGCATCTCCCGGCCTGCATAGCTCACCCGACAGCCTTTTCGGCCAGCCAGCGGTCGCAGCTCACGCAACCGACCGGTTTCTTTGAGATGTGCGAGAGTTTCGCTATAAGATGACTTCATTTTCCGGCTTCCATCTCCACAACTTCGCAGATGGCCGAGGTCAGGGTCTGCAGGTCGGCATCCCCCATACAATAGGCCGGCATGACATAGACCAGGCGACCGAAAGGCCGCACCCAGACACCCCGCTCAACAAAGCGCTGCTGGATGGCAGCCAGCGTCACCGGCTGCTGCAGCTCGACCACGCCAATGGCCCCGAGAACCCGCACATTCTCAACGTGGACCATCTGGCGACAAGGCGCCAGGCCTTGGCCTAATTGCGACTCGATCCTGCCGACCTGACCCTGCCAGTCGGATTCGACAAGCAGCCGGATGGAGGCCGCCGCTACCTTGCAGGCCAGGGGATTGGCCATAAAAGTCGGGCCATGCATGAAGACCCCGGGAGTCCCTGCTGAGATGACATGCCCGACCCTGGCCGTCGCCAGTACTGCGGCAAGGGTCATAGAGCCACCGGTGAGGGCCTTGCCGAGGCACATGATATCAGGAGAGACAGCCGCATGCTCACAGGCGAAGAGCCGGCCGCTTCGGCCAAAGCCCGTGGCTATTTCATCGGCAATGAGCAGCACCTCGTGTTCGTCACAGAGCCGGCGGACCTGGCGCAGATATTCGGGGTTATAAAACCGCATCCCTCCCGCCCCCTGAACAATAGGTTCGAGGATGACGGCACAAATTTCATCATGATGCTCGCCAATCAGACGAGAAAAGGAAGCGGTATCTCTGGGATCCCATGTGTCGTAAAAACCACACTCCGGGCGGGCGGCGAAAAACTGTTCCGGCAGGAGCCCTTTGTAGAGCTGGTGCATGCCGGTTACGGGGTCACAGACCGACATGGCATAAAAAGTATCGCCATGATAGCCCGATCTGATGGTGAGAAAGCGGTTTTTCCCCGGCCTTCCCAGGGCATGCCAGTACTGCACCGCCATCTTCATCGCCACCTCGACGGCAACGGAACCGGAATCACAGAAGAAGACCCGGTCAAGGCCGGCAGGGGTCAATTGGACAAGGAGCCTGCCCAGTTCCACGGCCGGTTCATGGGTCAGGCCACCGAACATCACATGGGCGAGTTTGCCCGCCTGTTCCTGCAATGCCCGGGTCAGTACCGGATGATTATAACCGTGGATGACTGACCACCAGGAGGCCATACCGTCGATCAACTCCCGCCCATCCATCAGACACAGGCGAACGCCATCGGCGGAAGCGACCGGATACACCGGCTGAGGATGATCAATGGAGGTATAGGGATGCCAGAGGTGGCTGCGATCAAAATCAAGAAGATCGTCAGAACTGAGTTTCTCGGGGCTACTTGTCATTCGCTTTTTCCCGATTACCGTCGAAGGAAAACCCCAGTTCCTGCAACATCTGCAGATCTTCCTCAAGGGTATTGCCGGACGTGGTCAGGTAGTTGCCGACAATAGCGCCATTGGCCCCGGAGGTGAAACAGCGGTATTGCTCATTGCCCAGCAGGATGCGGCCACCGGCCATCCGGATTACTGCTCTGGGATTGATCAATCGGAACATCGCCACACAGGTCAGTACCTCTTCAAGACTGAGAGGCTTAAGCCCGGCAAAGGGCGTATGGGGAATCGGTGTGAGAATATTGAGGGGAATAGAGAGCACGCCGAGGTCGCGCAGCTCAAAGGCCAGTTCCAGCCGCTGGATGAGGCTCTCGCCCATGCCGATGATCCCGCCGGAACAGATCTCGAGGCCGGCATCCCGCGCTGTTTTCAGGGTCTCAACCTTCTCCTCCCAGCTGTGCGTGCTGCAGACTTGCGGGAAAAAACTGCGACTTGCTTCGAGATTGCAGTGGTAGCGCACAACCCCGAATTCCTTCAGGCGCAAGGCCTTTTCAGGCGAGAGAAAGCCCATGGAGGCGCACAGCGCCAGACCGGTCTCAGTCCGCAACTGTTTATAGATACCCCCGAACCGCGCCAATTGTTTTTCACTGACCGTTCTTCCGGCGGTGACCAGGGAAAAGCGGCGGACGCCATGGGCCTCGTTTTCCCTGGCCTGCTCGATGGCCTTGTCGGAATCAACCAGCTCATAGGTCTCTATGGCTGTATCGTAGTATGAGGATTGGGCACAGAATTTACAGTTCTCCGAGCATTTTCCGGAGCGGGCATTAATAATAGAGCAGAGATCGAAGGTGTTGTGATGAAGGGCACGCCGCAGCTGATCCGCTGCCTGAAAGAGCACGGAAGGAGGTGCCTCAGTGGCCAGGAGACAGGCCTCCTGAAATTCCAGATGGTCTCCCTGTACTATGCGTTCCAGGTATTTCTCAATCATAGGTATTCGTCCATCAGAAGTCCCCTTGCCTGCTGGTTGCATCAGCCGAGCTTTTCCAGGCAGGCTACCAGGGTCTGCGGGCTGTCAAACTGCAGGGCGTTCACCTTCATCCCCGTCGGCACGATCTTGCGCATCATGCCCTTCAAAACAGTCTTGGGCCCGACTTCGATGAAGGTATCGACACCGCCTTCAATCATCGTGCTGATGATCTCATACCAGCGGACCTTGGAGGCGATCTGCCTGGCCACCATATCGCGGATCACCGCAATATCGCTTTCAACCCGGGCGGATACATTGAAATAGACCGGGATTTGTGGAACCTTGAAGGCAATTTCGCCCATAAAGGCGGCAAAATCTGGGACCGCATCGGCCACCAGCGGACTGTGGTTGGCAACGCTGACATTGAGAGCAATAACCTTCGCCCCTTTTTCTTCCGCCTTCTTGCTGATGGCATCAAGGGCTTCAAGGCTGCCGGAGATGACGACCTGTTCGGGGGTGTTATGATTTGCCGCAGTCACTACCCCATCTCCTGCATAGTCTGCGATCAGGAGGTCAATCGCTGCAATATCGAGCCCCAGAACAGCCCGCATGCCACCAGGATTTTTCAGGCCTTCCCGCTCCATGAGTGCACCGCGCCTGGCCACCAGCCGGATGGTGTCCTCGACGGTCAGGACCCCGGCTGCGCAGAGGGCGGAATATTCACCAAGGCTGTGGCCGGCAAAACAGGCGACCTGCAGACCGTCGCCAAGGGCGTTCTGCAAGGCCTGCCAGCAGATGAGGTTGGTGATGGTGATGGCCGGTTGCAGGTGCACGGCCCTGGTCAATTCTTCCATCGGGCCTTCTGCCGTAATCGTGTGCAGGGGAAACCCACAGACGGATTCCGCCACTTCCATAAGAGAGGCGCAGCTTGTGTCACTCTTGATAAATTCCTGCCCCATGCCAAGATACTGTGAGCCCTGACCGGGGAAAAGCACTGCTATTTTCATGCACCACTCCTCGTGTTCTTTCGTTCTTCTAAAATATTAATTACCAGGAAAAGCACCGCCCCGACACAGATAGCCGAATCGGCCACATTAAATGCCGGCCAGTGATGGGATCCGAGGTAAAAATCAAGAAAATCAACCACCGAGCCATAGCGCACCCGGTCGATAAGATTGCCCAGTGCACCTCCGGCTATGAGGGCCAGGGCGATGCCATAGCCGCCATGTGATGCCCTGAACCGGTAATAGGCAATGGTCAGACCAATACAGGCGATGACTCCCACCCCGAGAAAAAAAGAGTGTCGCCAGGGAGAATCGACCCCCGCCAGCATACTGAAGGCTGCGCCGCTATTGGTGACATAGACCAGATTAAAAAAGCCGGGAATGACCTCTTTTACCTCATACAGCGCAAAAGATCGCAGGATCCAGAGCTTTGTCAGCTGGTCGAAGGCGATAGCCAGTATGGCAATGATATAGTAAGCCACTCTTATGCACCCTGCCGCAGGTCAATATGGCTGACAACTGCGGTGCAGCGGTCGCATACCAAAGGATGGTCGCTGTTCTCACCAACCGTCGTCGACCTGGTCCAGCATCTCTCACACTTCTGACCGGGTGCCGGCAGGATCCGGATCACCAGGCCTTCGATCTCCTCACTGACAAAGGAAACCCCAGCCTCCGTGCCACCCTGTTCTTTGCTTAAGACCGAGACAATGGAGATCTCTTTTATCGTGTGCCATTCCTGCACCAGAAAATCGGCCAGCTCACCATCGGCCTGCAGACGGACTTCCGCCTCAAGCGGGTGGCCGATGATTTTTTCCTGGCGAACAATCTCCAGGGCCTTGGTTATCTCAGAGCGTACCCTGATAAGTCTGTTCCAGCGGTTCTCCGTCTCGTGATCAATTTCCTGCTCACTCAGCTGGGGAAATTCGGCAAAGAAGATGCTCTCAGACAGAGGCGCATTGTCAGCCAGACCATAGAGGGACTCCCAGGCCTCGGCTGCGGTAAAACTGAGAACAGGCATCATCAGACGCAGCAACCCGTCCAGGATTTCAAAAAGGGTTGTCTGGGCGGCGCGGCGCGGAAACGAGTCGGTCCCCGAGGCATAGAGCCGGTCTTTGATGATATCGAGATAGAAGGCGCTCATGGTGGTGCCGCAGAAATAATTCAGGGCCTGGTAAATAGCGTGAAACTCAAATTTTTCATAAGAGTGAACCACCTTTGCCTTGAGTTCGTCATAGCGGGCCAGTGCCCAGCGGTCCAGCTCGGGCAGGTCGGCGCGGTTCAGTCGGTGCCGCGCCGGATCAAAATCACTGAGGTTGCCAAGCATATAGCGGATCGTGTTACGGATCTTCCGATAGGCATCAGCCACCTGGCGGAGGATCTCATCCGAGACCTTGACATCATCCCGATAATCTTCGCTCGACACCCAGAGGCGCAGGATCTCCGCCCCGTATTTTTCGATGACTTCACTCGGCGCCACGACATTGCCGACAGATTTGGACATCTTCTTGCCCTGGCCATCAACGACATAGCCATGGGTCAGGACACCGAGGAAAGGCGCCCGGCCCCGCGTCCCGACTGAGGTGAGCAGGGCGCTGTTGAACCAGCCGCGGTGCTGATCACTGCCCTCGAGGTAGAGATCAGCCGGGGACCGCAGTTCCGGACGCTCCTCACAGACGGCGGCATGGCTGACCCCGGAATCGAACCAGACATCAAGAATATCCTCCTCCTTGCTGAACTCGGTCGAACCGCACGTGCTGCATTTCGCCTTCGGCCCGAGAAAGACATCAATATCATAGCGGAACCAGGCATCGGCCCCTTCCTTGCGAAAGAGTTCGTCTATCTTGGCCACCAGGGCCTCACTCTTGACTATCTCGCCACAGTCCTTACAGCTGATGATGGTGATCGGTGAGCCCCAGCTGCGCTGTCTTGAGAGACACCAATCCGGTCGCCCCTCGATCATAGCATAGATGCGTTGCATCCCCCAGGCTGGTGTCCACTCGACTTTCTTAATATTTTCCAGGGACTTGGTGCGCAGATCATTGATCTCCATGGAGATGAACCACTGCGGAGTCGCCCGGTACATCACCGGTTTCTTGCAGCGCCAGCAATGGGGATAACTGTGATTGATATCGCTCTGGTGGATGAGTGCCCCGGACTCGGCCATATCCTTGGTGATTGCCTTGTTGACCGCCGGCACCTGCTGTCCGGCATAGGGACCGGCCTCACTGGTATAGACACCTTCACTGTCGACGGGTGAGAGGATCTCAAGACCGTAGCGCAGACCTGTCAGATAGTCATCGGCACCATGACCGGGGGCGGTGTGGACACAACCGGTGCCGGCATCGACCGTCACGTAGTCGGCCAGGACCAGGAGGGAATCGCGATCCATAAAGGGGTGGCGGCACCTGCGATTCTCCAGAGCTTTGGCGGAGAAGGTTCCCTTGATCCGGAATTCCGTTGTACCGGTCTCGGCCATGACGGCCGCCACCAGGTCCTGAGCGATAATCCAGGTCTCTTTGCCGACCGCAACCGCGGCATAGACATACTCCGGGTGAAAGGCCACAGCCAGGTTGGCGGGCAGGGTCCAGGGGGTCGTCGTCCAGATGACGATGAAAACCTTGTCCCCGGCCAGGACCGGACTGATATCGGAAAAATCATCGGCCACCGGAAATTTGACATAAATCGAAGGCGAACGGTGATCATGATACTCGACCTCGGCCTCGGCCAGGGCGGTGGTACAGGTGGAGCACCAGTACACCGGCTTTTTGTTTCTGATCACCGAACCGGAGAGCAGAAACCGGTTGAACTCCCTGGCGATAGCCGCCTCATAGGCATAATCCATGGTCAGATAGGGTTTGTCCCAGTCACCGAGCACACCCAGACGTTTGAATTCGGCCTTCTGGGTCTTGATCCATTTCTCCGCGTATTTGCGACAGGCGGAACGCTTGGAGAGTATCGGGATAGTCTTCTTCTTTTCGCCCAGTTCCAGATCGACATTATGCTCAATCGGTAGGCCGTGGCAATCCCAACCGGGAATGTAGGGTGCACTGAACCCAGCCATTCGTTTGGATTTAAGTATGATATCCTTGAGTATTTTATTGAAGGCGGTACCGAGATGAATGTGGCCGTTGGCATAGGGAGGGCCGTCGTGCAGGACATAGAGGGGCTTGCCTTGAGACGTTTCCTGGATCTGGGCGTAGAGGTCCTCTTTTTCCCAGCGCTTCAGGCACATCGGTTCTTTTTGCGTCAGATTGGCCTTCATGTTAAACGTCGTCTGAGGCAGATCGAGTGTTGCCCGGTAGTCCATAATTGTCTCCTTGATTATATGTGCCGGTGGTGCTTATCCCCGGAAAAGAGAGGCTGAGCCATTGCCACAGTGGCAGGTTCTTTCGATTCTCAGTAAGAGAGAGCCATTTGCCACCTAAAACCTCTAAAAATACCAACTGACCACCAAGATGCAAGGGTAAACTTTTCCCCAAAAATCCCCTTGGGGTTGCGAGCTGCTCCGACTTCCAGCAGCCCGTCTTTTTCTTGAGCGGATAATGGTTTTGCAAAATCCTTTAAATTTGACATAATTTCCCGAGTTTATTAAAGTACATCAAAATTCTACTATACGAGTCAACAGCCGGGTATTTTCAATAGGTGTACACGCTTATGACAATGCAGCATCCTGTATCTGGTACTATAATGATCGAAATGATCAAGGTTTCAAAGAGCTATCCACCCGACGTAACCGCCCTTTCCGATATTTCCGTGACCATCGGCCGGGGTGAAATGTTTTTTTTGATCGGTATGAGCGGGGCCGGCAAAACGACACTCCTGAAACTGCTCTGCAGTATGGAAACCCCCACGAACGGCCTTATCGAAGTCGACGGAAAACCCATTCATAAACTGAAAGGGAATACTCTGGCCAGATTGCGGCAGAAAATCGGGGTGGCCTACCAGGATTTCAAACTCCTGACCGACCGCACTGCCGCCGAAAACATCGCCATCTCCATGGAAGTTTCTTATAAGAAGCCGCAGATCATCCGCAAAAGAGTGGTTGACCTCCTCGAACAGCTCGGTCTCTCCGACAAGCACAACACCATCACGGGAGAACTGTCCCGCGGTGAACAACAGAGAGTGACCCTGGCCCGTGCCGTCGCCAACGCCCCCGCCCTCATCCTGGTGGACGAGCCTACTGGTAATCTTGATGCAACGACCACCGAGCGGGTGATGAAGCTCTTGAATAAATGCAATAACTCGGGGGCAACGATCATCATTGCCACCCATGATGATTCCATTTACAGAGACACAACCCACCGGGTCATGGAGCTGAGAAAAGGCAGGACTCATGCCGTCAATGGGGGAATGCGCGCATGAATTTCTGGCTTACCGTATTCAGACAGGTCGGCAGAAATCTCAGACAAACCTGGCCCTCACAACTAATGACCCTGTTGACGGTGTCTCTGTCCGTGCTGATCTTCGCTTTTTTCTATCTTGTCTATACCAATATGCTCAGCATCGGCGATAAGCTCGGTGACGACCTCCGGCTTATCGTCTATCTCGAGGAAGAACCCGGTCCCGAAATGCAGGAACAGCTACGACGTAAGATCACCAACTTTGACGAGGTGGAAGAGATCCATTTCATCTCCAAGCTCGAGGCCTATGACCGGTTCATCAAGCAGATGTCCCAGAACAGGGACGTACTGGAAGATATGCCGACCGATTTCCTGCCGGCCTCGATCGAGGTAGTGCCCCTTAGAACTTTGAGAGGCCTCACCCAGATCAAACTTTTTTCCGAGTATCTCGCCAAACTGCCGGGGACCATCAAGGTCCAATACGGTCAGGAATGGGTTGAACGCTTCTACTCCTTTACCCGGCTGCTCTCCATTGTTGTTCTCCTCTCCGGCAATCTGCTGATCCTCACCACGGTTTTCATGGTGGCCTATACGATCCGGCTCACTATCATGGGCAGACAGGCGGAACTGGAACTGTTAAAACTCGTTGGCGCAACAAACAACTATATCCGCACCCCTTTTCTGCTGGAAGGACTCCTGCAGGGTCTGCTCGGCTCGTCCCTTGGTCTTTTATCTCTCTATCTTCTCTTTGATTGGATCAAGTTACAGTTTTCCGGGCCGGGCCTGCTCAATTTCTTCGACTTCACCTTTTTCCCCTACTCCGCCTCCCTCACCATCATCGGGCTCTCCATTCTCCTCTGTACGGTGGGCAGCTTTACCTCCATGCAGAAGTTTCTGCGCATCTAAGCATCGTCATGGTGATTTTCAGACTATGATCAGTCTCCGGCGGCATATATCCATGTGGCTGCGGGCAGTCCGGCAACCGGGATCACTCCTCTTTGGAATCTGTCTGTTTCTGGTGATGCCCTGCCTTGCCGGTTTGTCTTCCCCTGCCAGTCTCCACAGCGCCGAAAGCAAAGAACAAGCGCCTTCCGGAGAAAACATCAAGGAAGGCGTCAGGACCTTTCGCATCAACATTCAACGTCTGCAGGAAGGATTAACGGCACAAAGAGAGCAGTTTGCCGAGACCCTGGACACGGCGAGAAATCTCCTCGAAGAACTCGAGGAGATTGACAAACGCCTTGTCGAGCAGTCAAGCAAACTTAAAGCCCTGGAAGATCAGAAGGCTACCCAACAGGTCGTCATTGACCAGAAAGAGCAAGAACTGGCTGACGTGAGAGCGGAAAAGGAAAAGGTGCAGCGACATCTGCAGAAGCGCATCAGTGCCTATTACAAGATGGGCAATATCGGCCTGCTCAACGTGACGTTTTCCGCCCAGACCCTGCCGGAACTCCTGAAATTCCACGATGCCTTCCAGGCCCTCATTGCCTATGACCAAAATGTGATCTCGATATACAGAAAAAGCATAGGCAAGCTTGAGCGGGTCACAAAGACCCTCAACCTGGAAAAAACCGTCCTCACGGATTTCATCGCCCGGGCCGTTACAGAACAGAATGCCATTGACGTCAGCAAAAAAGACAAGGAAACCCTGCTGCATCATATCCAGACCCAGTCACAACTGCATAAGCAGGCCATTGAGGAAATGGAAAAAGCTGCTGTGGACCTTTCCTCTTCCCTGCTTGCCCTGAAAACCAAAGAACAGAAATCCGAGCAGGGATTTGTGCAAAAGAAAGGTTTTCTGCCACCACCACTCCCCGGCGCCCTTGTAGCCCTGTTTCAGCAGGAAATTACTAATTCGCTCGGGATAGCCAAAAAAACACCCGGTATAGCCATCAAGGCCCCGGGCGGCACCAAAGTCAGGGCGATTTTTTCTGGTTCCGTGGTTTTTGCCGGATATTTACGGGGCTATGGCAACACAATCATTGTGCATCACGGATTTCAGTATTATTCTATCACCTCAAGGGTGGAGAGTATCCTCACCAAAAAAGATGCTCTTGTCGAAGCCGGAAGTGTCATCGCTGAAACCGGAGAAACCGCCACCCTCATGGAAGAGGGGATTTATTTTGAAATCCGCCACGGCTCCACCTCTCTTGACCCGATGCTCTGGATCGCTCCAGGCGAATTGCAACGCCGGGAAGACCCGCCAAGCGAGTAGACACCTCATTATTGGATTACATCTCTCATTTGCTAAAGGAAGTTCATGTTATACCCTACCCGCCCATTTCGGGCAGTCTTCGCTCTTTTTCTGGTCATCGGATTCCTCTCTGGAACGGCATTTGCCGACATCTCTCAGGAAGAAAAAGAAAAGACCTACAAGCAACTGGAGATCTTCTCGAATGTCCTGAGCATCCTCCAGGAAAACTATGTTGAAGAGGTCGATGCGCAAAAGGCGGTAGATGGAGCCATCCAGGGACTGCTTTTCACCCTCGACCCCCACAGTTCCTACCTTACAGCGGAAGAATTTGAGGATCTTCAGGACGAAACAAGCGGGGCATTCAGCGGGGTCGGAATCGAGATTACCGTAAAGGACGGCGTTCTCACTGTGGTCAGTCCCATCGAAGGAACCCCTGCCGACAAGGCCGGGGTGAAGGCCAATGACCAGATTGTGGAAATCGAAGGCAAGAAGACCAAGGAAATGAGCTCGACCGAGGCCATCAAACAGTTGCGCGGCCCCAAAGGTTCAAAGGTCACCATCTCCATCCAGCGGGAGGGCTTGAACGAACTGCGTCCGTTCACCCTGACCCGGGACATCATTCCTTTGCATTCGGTCAAGGCATTTTTCCTCACTCCGGGATTCGCCTACACCCGCATAACAAACTTCCAGAGCCACACAACCAGGGATTTCAAACATGGATTGGCCAACCTGCAGAAGAAGCAGGCCATTCGGGGTCTTATTCTTGATTTGCGCAATAACCCTGGCGGACTTCTGGATCAGGCCGTAAGCATCTCGGATATGTTCCTGCGGCAAGGCACAATCGTCTCCACTAAGGGCCGCACGGAAGATCAGAGTATGTTTTTCAAGGCCCATAAGACCGGTGATGACACCAGCGTCCCTATGGTTGTGCTAGTCAACGAAGGTTCCGCCAGCGCCTCGGAGATTGTCGCCGGGGCCATCCAGGATCATAAGCGGGGTGTGATTGTCGGCACCCGGACCTTTGGTAAGGGATCAGTGCAAACGATCATTCCCCTGCCGGATGGAGCGGGTCTGCGGATGACCACCGCCAAATATTATACCCCGGACGGTCGTACCATTCAGGCGTTGGGTATCACACCCGACGTCGAGGTACCTCTTGCACCGGAGCCGAAAGGTGATGGGAGTACGGCAAAGAACAGTGAAATCCTGCGTGAGGCGGATCTTGATAACCATTTCCAGAGCCAGAAAACCGAGGCATTCCAGCCTGTCGGCACAATAGATCCTGAAATCAGGGAGAAGCTGCAGAACGACAACCAGCTCAGTACCGCACTGAATATTCTGAAGAGTCTTGATCTCTTCTCCGATTACCGCAAGGCACAGATTGACAAACCCTAACCCCGATAAACGGGATAAGGAGTCGTAGACGAAATGATCACTGAGTTTATGGTTATTTCGTAACGGCTCCTAAAATCCCAGTTCCTTGAGGAAGCGTTCATCCTGCGACCAGTTTTTTCTGACCTTGACAAAGAGTTTGAGAAAGACCTTCTTATCCAGCATCTTTTCAATATCTCTTCTCGCTGCAGTGCCTATGCTCCGCAGCTTTATTCCGCCCTTACCGATGACGATGCCCTTCTGAGAGTCCTTCTCCAGAACGATGGCCGCGTGAATCGTCACCAGTCCATTTTCGGGTTCCTCTTTAAATGATTCAATGAGTACAGCCGTTGAATAGGGTATCTCCTGCCCCGTCTTCAAAAACACCTTCTCCCTGATGATCTCGGCGGTGAGAAAACGTTCGCTGGCATCTGTTGGCATATCCTCCGGAAAATATCGCGGCCCGAGGGGAAGATGGGCGAGTATCTCAGTGATGAGTTTTTCCGTCCCTTCACCCTTGAGTGCTGATACCGGTATAATGGCCTTGAAGGGGAAAAAGGCATTATAGGCCTCGATGAGCGGCAGTAGTTTTTTCTTGTCAATGAGATCCACTTTATTGAGGACAAGAATTGCAGGACAAGCGATACGCTCAAGCCAGGCCGCAAATTCCCTGTCCCTTTCCTCTCTGGTCTTTTCAGGAACGGGCAGAGAGACATCTATGAGGAACAGTACCACATCGACCTCAGTCAGGCTGTCCATGGCAATCCGCACCATTTCCCGGTTCAGGGGCTCTCGTGCGGTATGTAATCCGGGGGTGTCGAGCAGGATGATCTGGTAGTCACTGTGGTTGACTATGCCCAGTATCCGATTGCGGGTGGTCTGGGGTTTGGGGGTGACTATCGAGATTTTCTGTCCAAGAAGGTTATTCATGAGTGTTGATTTGCCGGCATTGGGCGGACCAACTATCGCCACCATCCCGGATTTGATCTGTTCATCAAGAGAAATCATGCAGAATATGTCCTATATTATTAAAAATTCCTTAATATACAGTGGCCAAAACGAATTTTCACACTATACTGGAAATGTCCTCCGCACTCCGTGCTGAGGACGCAATTTGCGTTCAACTATACTACTCACTCTATTTATTGCCCATCATTTTTGAGACGATTCACCATCCCCTGAAAACGGCGATGGTGAATCATCTCCAGACTTATTGATAGACGCCCATGATGTACTCAGGAAAACTCGTCGAATACCTTGACGACGGTAAATTTATCTGCGCCTTCGTCACCGAGAGCCAGCCCAAAAGGGTACGTCTGATCAACCAGAACGGCAGGGAAGTGAATCTCCCGGTATCCCGGATCGTCCACTGTTCCACACACAGCTATCCGACCAATCTTGATCGGGATGCCCTGGCCAGAGAACTCAAAGACACCACAGACAGACGTAGCCTCCTCATGAAGGAAGTACGTCTTGAAGAACTGTGGGAGTTGACGGCCGAAGAAGAGACCGACACCTTCGAGCCCACATTTCTCACCGAACTTTCTTTTGGCGAGGCCGCAAACGATGATACAGTTTCGGCCTTTTTGCGCTGTGTCTTTGCCGACAAACTCTTCTTCAAATACCGGGAAGGCAGGATCAAAGCCTATTCCGCAGAGCAGGTACAGCAGATCCGGCAGCAACAGGAAAAGGACCGCCAGGAAGCGGAACTGATCAAGAACGGTGCGGGGGCAATACGTGCCCTGATGGACAATCCGCTACCGGAAATCCCGAGGGATCCCTGGCTGGAGGACTGCCTCGGGATTATTCGGGATTATTATCTTTTAGGGAGTGCTACCAAGAACGCTGATATCGCCCGGAGTATCCTCAGGGAGGCCCAGCTTCACAATCCCCATGATCCCTTTCATGTCTTGGTCAAGGCCGGGGTCTGGGGGAAAAATGAGAATCTGCCTTTGCTGCGCCATGAGATTCCGGTAAGTTTTTCGCACGCGGCACGCCAGCAGGCCGAAGCAATCCTGCAGAGCAGCCAGAAGGAGCTTTTTAACGATCCCGGCAGGACCGATTTCACCCATCTTGCTCCACTCACCATTGATGGGGCCACCACCCTCGATTTTGACGACGCCCTGACGGTTGAGGAACAGGATGGTAATTATCTTGTCGGCATCCACATCTCCGATGTCGCCCATTATGTTCGACCAGGCGACCCGCTCTTCCGGGAAGCCATGCAAAGAGGCACTTCTCTCTACTTCCCGGAAGGCCAGATCCCGATGCTGCCGAGGCATCTGTCACAGGGCATCTGCAGTCTGATTCAGAATGAGACACGGGCCACCTTCAGTTTCATGATTCTGCTCTCAAAAGATGTCGAGGTCCTCAGGGTCCGCATCAGGCCCTCTATCATCCGGGTCGCCCGCAGGCTGTCCTACGAGGAAGCCGACAGGATTATGGGCACTGACCAGGAACTGCACATCCTCGACATGCTGCGTCAGAAACTGCGCAAAAAGCGGCTGGATAATGGGGCGCTCCTCCTTCCTTTCCCTGATGTCAACGTCTTTATCGATAATAGCGGCAAGGTACATGTCAGCCTCGCCAGATCCGATACCCCGGCCCGGACCCTGATCTCCGAATTCATGATCCTGGCCAACAGCGAGGCCGCCCGCTATGTTGCCGACCGCATGGTTCCCGGTCTCTTCAGGGCGCAGGGGCCGCTGAAAAACCGCATGGTCCATGGCGAAGATGACGATCTCTTCCAGAACACCAGACAACGCAAACAGATCCCCCGCGGCGAACTCCTGACCGCCGCCAGTGCCCACAGTGGTCTCGGAGTATCACAATATACCACGGTTACCTCTCCGATCCGCCGCCTGCTTGATTTGGTGATGCAGCATCAGCTCAACTCCATAGTCAGGCGGATGGAACCTGCCTTCACCGAGGAGATGTGTAAGGACTTCAACTCGGTTATCACCCGTACCCTGGCAACCGCCAATAATGTTCGGCAAATGCGGCATCGTTACTGGCTCCTGAAATATCTCGAAGACCGCAAAGGCCAACTCGTCGAGGCCCTGGTTATCGAATGCGGCCCAAAACGGGTCAGTCTGCTCCTCACCGATATCCTCATGGATGTTGATCTTCCCTGCCCCTCGGGAGCCAAACCGGCCCCTGACACCCGGGTCAAGATCAGGGTTGTCAAGGCTGATGCCCTCGACAACTTCGTCCGCTTTGAGTGGTAGGATCATCCCCTTTTACATCCTTTCAGCTCCAGGCCGAGTGAGTCTCCCGCGGGAGATTTTCAATAATCTCTTTAATGCCGACCATGAACTTGGTATATTCGCAGCGGGAAAAGAAGATTCACCCCTGAAGGACTGAATGAACGAGAACGTGATATGACGGAAGAAATATTGCCTGGCGGCATGGTGATGGTGAGAATAGACGGTTCCAAGGTGAAACGTCTGCGTGAACAGCAGGGACTGACCCAGCTCTATGTCGCCACTGCTGTTCAGGTCACCACCGATACCATTTCCCGCTGGGAAAACAAACGATACCCTTCCGTTAAAAAGGAAAACTGTATCAAATTGGCCGAAACCCTCGGGGTTTCATTTGAGGATATCTTAGAGCAGCAGGAAGTCAGGGAAAAAGAGCCTGAAGCCCCCCCCTCTGCAGAAAATAATAGTGAGATATCAGCTACTTCATCGAAAAAAATAAAACCGTTGTATCTGCTCTTTCTCGCCCTAGCCTTCCTCGTATTTGCCGCAGGTGGTGGCTGGTATTATTTCCGGCAAACCGAAAGCATTGCAATCACTGCCCAGCGCATCCTGCCACGGCACTGCCTGCCAGGCCAACCCTTCCCGGTGATAATTGAGGTCAAGGATACCCCGGAAAAATCTATCACCCTCATCCTCAGGGAAATGTTGCCGAACGGGGCCGTGTTGAAAAAGGCCTCTCCTGCTCTCTCGACTCCGCCGCAGAAAAATCAGGAGTTGAAGTGGCTTGAAAAAATCGATTCTCCCACGCGCTTTGTCTATACTGTCACCCTGAAAGGCAAACCGGGAGATATTTTTAAATTCTCAGGCAATATCGCTGTCAGTCGCGATTCTGAAAATCTTCGGGCAGTGCTCGGTAATGACACCATCCAGATCGGGACCTTTCACTGGGCTGATACAGATGGGGACAATATCCTCAGCGACAAGGAAATGCTTGCCGTCCATGATCACTTCAACACTGTCGATAAACTCGGTATCGATCTTGATCTTATCGAAAAGATATGGCTTGGCTCCGGTTACCGCTGGAATGTTAAAAATTCGACCTGCGAAATTCTGCCATGACTCGTGATTCTTTCCCGCGCATCATCATAATGACACATGATCCAGAGCCGATGAAAAGGGAAACGGGCTCTCCCCCGCAGTTGAGCCACCGACTCAGATCGACCGTGGCCTTCTTCGCTACCATAACCCTTCTGCTCTGCCTGTCTCCTTCAGTCAAGGCGGTGGAGCCGGTATCGGGACACTATCGCTCCACCTTTGGCACAACAATCGAGCTTGAGCTGCAGGTAGGCTATCCACCACCGGCCAGCCTCATCGTTGAACAGTATTTCCCTGCCGGTCTGCAGATTCTCAGCGCCCAACCGGCCCTGCGGAAATACAGCAGCACTCAGGGAATGGCAAAATGGCTCCTCAAGGGAATCAAGCCAGGCTCCTACAATATATTCCTCCAGTTCGATCAACCCGTACAATCATCAGCAATCCGCGCCGTGATCCGTTATCGTTATCCCCTGCGAGGGTATTTCGTCGAGTATCGGATCACTCCCTAGACGAAGCTGCGGCGGTCTATCCATCTTGCCACCGTCTTTAACATCCCGCCCCGGCACAGGGTTCATCAGATCGGCAGGAGATGAACCGCCACCCCCCACATCGAACAGCAGATAAAGACATCCAAGATCCTCCAGGCTACGGGTTTGGCAAATACCGGGGCCAGAAACGAGCCCCCCAAACTCAGGCCAAAAAACCAGATGAACGAGGCGGAACATGCTCCGAAGGCAAAAATTGAGCGCTCGTCCATGGCCAACTGGCCGCTGATACCGCCAAGCAGGAAAACTGTGTCCAGATAGACATGGGGATTGAGGAGCGTCACCGCTAGGGTCGCCGAGATAATTTTCTGCGGGGACAACACGGCTGACTGGCTTACCCGCAGGGCGTTATCAACCATTGCCGCCCGCAGAGCCCTGGCACCATACCAGAACAGAAAAACAGCGCCGCCCCAAGCCGCACCCTGCTGCACAACCGGATGAGCAGCAACAGCCCTGCCGAAACCGGCCACCCCTGCAAAGATCAGTGCCGCGTCACAAAAGAAACATATCGAGGCAACCAACCAGTGATGCTGACGACGCACCCCTTGTGACAGAACAAAGGCGTTCTGCGCCCCGATGGCTATGATAAGGCCTGCCCCTATGCCAAGGCCCTGGATATACGACACATACATATTTCTACCTCCCGTATTGTTGAAAATAGGGAAATATAGTAGATGTGACCATTGAAAGTAAAATTAAACATTTTAACAATGGATTAAATATTCTAATGATATGCTGGATTATAAGCTCGTCGAGGCCTTTGCCGGAGTCATTGAGGAGGGCGGATTTGACAAGGCCGCCCGCAGGCTGCACATAACCCAATCTGCAGTTTCTCAACGGATAAAACAACTTGAGGAACAATACGGACAGGTCCTCCTGCAACGAACCAGTCCTCCGAAACCGACAGCCTCCGGGACCTCTCTGCTCAGCCACTATCGCCAGGTTCAGCATCTTGAAGAGGATCTCTTTTTGAGGCGCGCGGCAGGTACTACAAACAGATTCATCTCACTGGCCCTCGGCATCAACGCCGACACCCTGGCTACCTGGTTTTTTGCGGCGGTCCAACCCTTTTTGCGCGAAGAGAAGGTGGTTCTGGACCTCCATATCGACGATCAGGACCAGACCCATAAGCTCCTCCAGGAAGGGCGGGTTTGGGGCAGCATCACCACCCGCAGTACTGCTATTCAGGGTTGCCGCATCATTGCCCTGGGGACAATGCACTATGGCCTATTCTGTTCCTCGACCTTTGCCGAAACCTGGTTTCCCGATGGCCTTAACCTGTCTGCAGCAGGAAAAGCACCGATACTGCGCTTCAATCGCAAAGATGGCCTGAACGACCAGATGTTTCAGCAGATTTTCAATACATCTCCGGCAGATATTCCCACCTTCTTTGTCCCCTCTTCAGAAATGTTCGTTGAGTTCATCCGAGAAGGCTTCTGTTACGGCGTACTGCCGGAGCAGCAGAGCCGGCCCCTCCTGGTCGAGGGTGCTCTTGTTGATCTGGCACCGGACCATACAGTCAAAGTTGACCTGTACTGGCATTGCTGGAATCTTCGCTCAGTGGTGCTCGAAAACTTTACTCAAAGATTCACCAAAGAGGTGGCGCTGCTGCTCGGTCCGCAGACTGCACCAAACAGATAGACGGTCACTGTTACGAAGTGAGGAAAGACTCAGACAGCCGGAAGATCATTTTTCATCATGCCCTGGCCCGCGTGGCCATAGAGATGCCCGAGGCGATCAGCAGTATGCCGAGGAGATGAAACCACTGCAGAGATTCACCCAAAAAGACAATCGCCATGACGCTGCCGAAGACCGGGATGAGATGGATAAACATCCCGGCCCTGTTCGCCCCTACCAGTTCAACGCCCCGGTTGAAGCAGAGATAGGAGACAATCGACGGGAAAATAGATACATAGCTGACGGCCATAAGGGTTGGCGCATCGAAATGCACAGTGCGACCGGCCATGGATTCCCAGATATAGAGAGGGAGTAACAGCAAATCTCCAACTATAAAGGTCGCGGCGACAAAACTCAGAGGGTGGACGGCCGGCCTCTTTCTGAGACCAATGGAATATCCCGCATAACCCACTACGGCGATGAATACCAGGATGTCCCCGCGGTTTATGGAAAGCGATAACAGGACATCGATACTTCCTTGGCCGATGATGGTCAGGGCACCGACAAGGGAGACCAGAACACCCATCGCCTGGATTAAATGGATTTTTTCTTTGAACAGGAGAAAGGACAAACCGACGATCAATACCGGCATGAGCGACTGCATGAGCAGGGCATTCACCGCTATGGTGTATTGCAGGCCGATATAGACCAGGGTATTGAATGAGGTAATACCGGTTATAGAGAGCAGCAGAACAATGAGCCAGTGTCTGCGAATCTCCCGGAGGTCGGTAAGCAGATATCTCCTGGCCATTACCGTAACCAACAGCGCCGCTATGAACCAGCGCCAAAACGCCAGACCCACTGGCGGGATATCGGCTCGAACCGCCCTGCCGACAATGAAGTTTCCGGCCCAGAAAAAAACTGCCAGGGTCAGGAGGAGATAGGGGGAATCGGCAAGTTTGAAAAAATGTGAGGTCTTCATCTTCTTTCTACACAAGGAGGCTCATTCCTTAAAGAGCAAATCGAGAGTTGCAGGCAGGGTGGCCCTGCCTGGTCTCTTGCGTTTTTTCTCAAAAGACAGGTAGAAAGCGTATGTCAAAAACTCCTGGCCCAGGATCAGTTGTCCTGTAATTCTGCCAGAAAATTGGCCGCTTCCGTCAGTTCATTCTGGCTGAATACCCGTATTCCGTTTTGCACCAGCAGGGCCGTTGTAACCCCGCACCCCCTGATTTTTTGCCCCTTGAATGTGCCATTATAAATAGAATTGCTGCCACAGGAGGGACTGTTTTCAGTCAACACTGCCAGCACAATGGCATTTTTTCGACAAAAATCCAAAGTTTTCCCGGCAGCCAGAAGAAATTCCCCGGAGATACTTCTCCCTTCCGAATCCCTGACCTCCGCCCTTCCCGCCAGGACATCGTGGCCATTTCCTCCGATAATTTCGGCACATGGACGCGGCACCGGCAGACCGGCAGCCATCTCGGGACAAAAGGTATGCACCCTGTTCTCCTGCCACAATCGCTGCAACCAGACACTTTCCAATTCCAGGGCCGAACCATTGTAGCGAACCTTCACGCCCATCAGACAGGCACTTACCAGAATCTGCATAAACGTGCGCGCTCCATTTTTTCAATAACGCGATCCCCATATGAAATCATCGCTCGTAGAGTGGTTGCAACCCCTTCTCTTTAATCCCCTGTTTTACGTATATTAAAGCCCTTGAAGTGTGCTATGATACAAGACTAAACTAGTTCAGCAACCGCTTTACTATCAACTCCTCAAATCGTATTGGTGATGAAGACACCCCAGGGAACCGCCTTTATACACAGGTGTATCAGTGACACCCTGTCGGGCGTTACTGACGGCCTGTCCCGTTTTTCAGGCGAAAGCAGGACGGCTGTGATCTATTGCCTCGATCCCAGGGACAGCCTCTTCATCCTCGATCCACAAGACCTGCTGCGCGGTTACGAACCGAAGATCAAAGAGATCTATCGAGACAATAGCGCCTGGCGGACCGAGGGCAAGTTTGTCTTTAACAGAAACACCTTCAGCCATATAGACCCCGTCCCCAATCTGCAACTCGACGGCCGAATCTCCTATGGTGGGACGTCGGGATCGGTCTTCTACCAGATGTGGCTTACCGAACATCATCCGGATATGTGCTCAATCGGTCCGACCCAGAGGTGGCTGGAGCACGCTGTACTGCGGTTTTCCCACGACATCGCCGACGACAGATTGCTCTACACCGGCATTTCCGGAGGCTTTCTTAGGGAATACGCCACTCATGCAGTGCATGACTATATCGTGGATATCACCAACCTGAAACTGGGGCTTGATACCCATATTGAGATTTACCATGTTCTCGATTCGGTCCTCGGCATATCCAAGACCCAGGAAGAAAGCGTCAGACCCCATGGCAAGATACTCTTCGTTGAGCCCCGTTTCATCAATACTATATCGTTCCTTGCCCGTTTCAAGAACGATGAGAGACCAAAGATCGACCATTTCAAGCATGTCCGCAAACTCCTGCAGGCCGTTGAACACTCCAACCGCAAACTCATTTCCGACGGAATCAATATCCTCGGGATTGCCGAGGGCATTCTTCCCGCATTCCATCTGACCGCAGACTTCCAGTGGAAAATCGGCTTCCTGGAGCTCAATAACGAAAAAATCTGCAGCTTTGCCGATGGCAGTTACACCTCCAATACCCACAGGGCGAAACTCTTTGAGGTCGAAGAGGCCCTCCTTGATTACGATTTGCATACCGTTACCCTGACTTCCCTGTTCCGGATTATTGTCTCCCTTGTCCACAACGCCCAGAATAAGATGTTCGGCTGTACCCTGATCATTGATCTAGCAGCAGAACCGGCCCTGATCTCCGGCCAGACCATCAACCCTCCGATCAACCTCAGCCAGGAGAACCAGCTTGATCTGGCCTGCGCCCTATCCAAAGTTGACGGGGCACTGCATCTCAGGGCCGACCTGCAACTGCACGCCTGTGCCTGTCTGCTGGACGGACACAGCATTGCCGGCGAGGACAGGGCACGTGGGGCCAGGTATAATTCAGCACTCAGATTTTCTGCAGAGCATCCTGAGACAATCATTGTTGTCGTCTCAGCCGACCGTCCAGTCTCCGTTATTCAGCAGGGGACGCAAATTCGCTCTAGCTGCACATCCCCTCTCTCGTCACAATGCACGATTCGGCCCAAGGCGCTTGACCAGTGGCTGGACTCAAGTCTGTAAACAGGACTGTTTGATCGTCAGCATTATAAGGTTCGAAAGAAGAATCGAGTAGAGCAAGATTTCGGGAAAACAATGTACCAGGCAACTGCTGGGAAAGAAACCGGCCTGCATAAGGGTCCGGCTCGATATCCACCTCATCAAGGTAGAAGCATTGATGGGGTGAATATCATTTGGGGAACAGCATGCAGATGATATACAGGCTCATACTGTTTGTAATAGACTTCGCGCCGCTTATTGAGTAAGTGAGCGCGCGCGGCCGCCACGGCCCTGGGGGTGGAAGGCTCAGGAACTGGCGTCTCTGAGCCTCAAGGTCGAGGTTTCAAATATCAAGAGCCCAGTCGGGGATATGACGGAGGATATATTCCTGCACTATCTCTTTCAGCTCACCCGTGGCAACAGGGCCAACCGCCTCGACAAGTTCATCATAATCGAACCAGCACAATTCGCGGTTTTCCTGATTGTAAACGGTGAGAATGCGCTTATCCGGATCATGGACATCCTCCTCTTCCTGGATGGCCGCCACAATCCGCCTTGCGTCCTGAAGACTGAGAAATTTTGTCTGTTCTTCACTCATACGACATCACCTGCAAAGAAAAGAGGCGAGCTGGGGAAAAACCCACTCGCCTCTTAGAAAGAACGTGTAGAATCTGATTACGCAGGCTTTATGACAGCCCCGGACCGAATGCAACGGGTGCAGACCCTTGCTCGATGATTACTGCCGTTTGCCGTAACCATCCGAACTCTCTTCAAATTTGGTAACCAACGACGTCTGGTTTTGTTATGAGCGTGAGAGACGTTGTTTCCGACTTCCGGACCTTTTCCACAAATCTGACATACCTTGGCCATTTTGAATTCTCCTTATATCCTGTCTCATTGCAGCATATTTCCTTCACTGCTCTATCCTTGAGACGATTTGATGTAGCCGTGTTAAACAATCATTTTCAGAAACGATTCTTTTACTTTTTTTTTCACAGAATAGCAAGATTTTTTCGGCGTCTTTTAGCACATACGCCACGTATTCCATGCCCAGATCATGATGAGGAACACTGAGACAAGAGGGCAGCGCAGTCGACAAAGATAAAGCTTGATTGCGAAATGGCATGAATACGACGTCACACGCCTTGCAATACATAGCCAAGTTCCTCTAGCTAAAAAGAGACGGATATCCCGAGTGTCATGGCAAGCAAGATGCGGCAGATCAGCAATAGCAGAACTTGCCGCGGCAGGACTCAACCGCGTCCACTTGGGACTTGAATCAGAGCGTGATGAAATCCTGTGCTGCCACCGCAAAGGTCAGAATGCGAAAATGGTTCGGGAGGTCGCCGACTGGTCCCGAAGGGTCGGGATAGAACTGTCCGTCTACGTCCGTCTCGGACTCTTTTGCAAAACTCTTTGGCAAAAAAAATATCCTCGCCACAGCAGAATTGCTCAACGCTATTGCACCTGCATTCATCCGCCTGCGCCGACTCTGGATCTATCCCCTTCGTTCTCCGGCTAGGGGCTGTCCCCTCCTCGAAGAGATTGTACATAGCCGTTTCAGCCGCAGACAGCCGAAGGAGCGGTCCTTGAGTTGCAACTCCTTCTAGAAAACCTCACAGCAGAGGGATCCTTTCTTACCTGTAACCACGTAAACAACTATATCAAAGTCAAGGCCATGCTCCTGGCGGATCTCAAACGGGTACGCAGCCAGGTTGCCGCATTTTCTCCACCAGCCAACTGAGGTGAAAGGAGCTCATTAGCGGGAAATCGACGCCGAAATCTGATCCGCTCCGTGCTCTTTACAGTTTATTTCAAGGCCATAATAACTGCCGGCCCCACTCCGAGATATGCCAATCTTCCTGCCAAAAAGCGAATATGATTTCAGGGGTTCTGAGTCATATGCCTGAACTGTGGTAACAAATATGTATTGCATTTTTTCTTTGCCGCTGAAGGAGTTTTGCAGAGATCAACACCGTTCAGCACATTCGCCTGTTCCCGCCAATCTCATCATTTCTCTCATCTCAGACAGAGATTGTCCTTTCCTTTTTCCATTGCAATCTATTATGTTGCATGGTAACAGACGCTCTTCCGTGTAAGAATTATTCCCATTTTCCACCATAGATCTTTCATGAAAAACACCAATCAACTCTGGAACTTTTTCGCCTCCGTCAAGCTTGCTCTCTTTACCCTTTGTACGCTGTCATTGACATCGATCATCGGAACTATTATCCCGCAAGGAGAACCCTATTCCCGGTATGTCGACGAGTATGGTCCTGGCCTTGCCCAGTTCTTCCAGGTTCTTGACATCCCCAATATGTACAATTCATGGTGGTTTCTCGGCTTGCTCGGTCTTTTAAGCGCCAATCTGGTTATCTGCAGTATCGATCGGTTTCCCACTTCCTGGCGGCTGATCACCGCGGACCAGCTCTCCCTTTCCTCTGAAAGATTGGGGCGCATGGATCACCAGGAGACCTGGACTCTGGCTTCTTCGCCGCAAGATGCAGCACAATTGTTTCGTGGAAGGCTCGGCACCGTCGGTTGGCGGACATCCTTTCGCGAAAATGACGATGGTCTCATGCTCTTTTCCCAGAAAGCCGCCTGGTCGCGACTGGGAGTCTATCTTGTCCACCTCTCGATTCTGATGATATTTGCCGGGGCGATTATCGGCAGTTTTCTCGGATTCAAAGGCACCGTCATGATCCCTGAGACCGAAAGCACGGATAAGGTGTTCGCCTCCGGCAATGCCCAACCTCTTGATCTCGGCTTTGAAATACGCTGCGACTCATTTGCTATAGAATTCTATGAAAACGGCACGCCAAAGGAATACCGCTCACATTTGACGGTTCTAGAAAAAGGCAAAACCATACTCCAGGAAGATATCGAGGTCAATAAGCCTCTGACTTACAAGGGAATCACCTTCTATCAGTCCACTTACGAGGGCTACAAAAATTTTCTCTTAAAATTTACCGACACCACGGACCAGACAGCAACAACCTTCAAGGCCCTCTTCCAGAAAGAGATGGAGTGGCCGGACAAGGGCCTTCGATTTGGTGTCATCAATGCCGAAACAAAGGACAACCAGATTCTTCGCACCAGGATCTGGCTGCAAAACGGTGACCAGCAACCCGCCATCTTCTGGCTCGAAACAGGTGGTGAAGCCAAAGTCAAGATACAGGGAAAGACCTTTCTCCTCTCGGCCAAGCAAATGTATGCAACCGGTCTGCAGGTCGCAAAAGATCCGGGCGTGTGGCTGGTCTACTGCGGCTGCACTCTCATGCTCATTGGTCTCTATGTGGCCTTCTTTCTGTCGCACAGACGGATATGGATCTTTCTCAGACAAGAGAGCGGCACGGCTACAGTCGTACTTCTTGCCGGTTCAACGAACAAGGATAAAACGGGTTTTGCAGCTTCTTTTAGGCAGCTCAAAGACCTGCTACACACCAACGGATAAACAGTGCCTCCACTGTTTCAGCAATACAGAAGAGAAAGGAATCGTGGCAGTACATCATGCACAGATCGATCTGCCTCTTTCCGCCTTCAGCATACACGGAGTTTTTCATGACCAGCTCACAACTTCTCGGCATTACGACTATCACCTATCTCTTTGCGACCCTCTTCTATGTCTTTATCTTTATTTTCAAGACATATCGGCTGTATTTTCTGGCTGTCGCCACCACTGCGATCGCCTTTCTGATCCAGACTGCCGGTATCTGCTTGCGCTGGTTTGAGTCCTATGATATGGGTTTCGGGCACGCCCCCCTGACCAACATGTACGAGTCAGTCGTCTTTTTTGCCTGGACCATTGCCCTGCTCTATCTGGGCATGGAATGGAAATTCAAGACCCGAGTCCTCGGGCTGTTTGTGGTGCCCTTTGCCTTTCTGGCTATGGCGTATGCCTCTTTTGCCTCGGATATCAGTAAAGAGATCACCCCACTGGTACCGGCCCTGCAGTCCAATTGGCTCATCGCCCATGTCATCACCTGCTTTGTCGGCTATGCCGCCTTTGCAATCGCCGCAGGGATGGGCATCATGTACCTGCTCAAAACCTCAGGCACAGCCCCCGACACAACTGATCAGTCCTCCGCCCTTGGCACTCTTCCTGCCCTCCAGACCATTGAAGATCTTATTCACAAGACCATGCTCTTCGGCTTTATCTGGCTCAGTGCCGGAATTATAACCGGGGCTGTCTGGGCCAATTCGGCCTGGGGAACATACTGGAGCTGGGATCCGAAGGAGACCTGGTCTCTTATTACCTGGTTTGTCTATGCCATCACCCTCCATGCCCGCTATACCAGGGGATGGGCCGGAAAACGCCTTGCCTGGCTGGCTATTCTCGGATTTATATCCGTAATATTCACCTATTACGGCGTCAACTTTCTGCTATCGGGATTACACAGTTACGGCTCCAGCTGAGCTCGGAAAATATCTATCCCTCTAACAGGCGTAAACAGTATTGCTTATTTGACAAGGCCAAGAAAAAAAAGTACAAAGAAGCCTGTGGCAGGAATTAGTCCGGCAATATTTACATTGCCGAAACTCATCATCATTAAACGAAGGGGTGAATCTTATGATCAGGAAGGCTTTGATATGTGGTGCAGCTGCAGTATTTCTCCTGTGTGGTCTTATGAACACCGGTTTTGCTGTGGACAAGAACGGCCCGGAAACAATAACTCTCACAACAACCGGCAGCGCCAAACCCAAACCTGCCGTATTCCCTCATAAGAAACACCAAGAAACCCTGAAATGTGCGGAATGCCATCATGGTGCCAAGGATGGCAAACAGGTCCCCTATACCGAAGGTATGGAGATCGGCAAGTGTGAATCATGTCATAATCCAAAAGTGCTGGCCGGAAAAACAAAAGGACCTCTCAAACTCGACACCATGAAAGGGGCCGGCCATGGTAACTGTCTCGAGTGCCATAAGGCAATTGTCAAAAAAGACCCGGCCATGAAAGACAAAAAACTCGATAAGTGTACTACCTGTCACGCCAAGTAATTCCATTTCTAAATCAAGATGAGAACGCGAAGGCAAGCGAGCAGCGACGAGACAGTATATAAAAATACGGCGAGGAGCCGCACAGCGTGTGCCGACAAAGCTAACGCTTGATTTGGAATTGAAATAAGACTCCTGCGGGACATTTTTCCGCATTCCATGGCAACGCAAAAAGGGCTTTTCCTATCAAGGAAAAGCCCTTTTTCTTTCAAATCTCGATCGGCAACCTGAGCTGCTCGGAGAATCAGGTCTCCTGCATCCTGGAGATATCTCCTATCTGCAGGATGAGTTCACCGATTGCCGTCAGGAGATTCAGCCTGTTGCGACGTATGGCCGGATCATCCGCCATGACCATGACATCATCAAAGAATCTGTCGACCGGTTGTTTCATAGCCAGCAGGGCCTTGAGGGCGGCAAGATACTCACGATCGGCGAGCAGAACCTGCACCTGCTCCCGAACCTGCAGGTACATGGCGTAGAGTTTTTCTTCGGCCACATCCTTAAAACAGGCCCTGTCCACGATCATCTCCTGATTGTCTTTGATGATATTGCCGATGCGCTTGTAGGCCGCTGCCAATACAGCAAAGGCCTCTTCCGAACGGATGGCGGTGAAGGCTTCGATACGGGCCAGGCTGTCAATCACGTCATCAAAAGAGACGGACACGACCGCATCGACAGCTTGGGCATCCATCCCTTTCAGTACACAGTCGTTGACAAATCTTGTCTGAATAAAGGAGAGTACCGCCTGAACCGTCGCAGAGCCACCATTGACTTTCTCTCCGTAGAGGGCCAGGGCCTTATGAATGATCTCCTGCAGTGACAGGCGACATCCTCGCCTGGCTATGATACTCAGGACGGCCAAAGAGAGCCGCCGCAGCCCGAAAGGATCGGCAGTGCCCGTCGGGATCTGGCCGATACCGAAGCAACCGGCAAGGGTATCAAGACGGTCGGCCAATCCGACCAGGGCCCCGACTGCGGAGCTGGGAAGCTCGGCTCCGGCCCGTTTCGGCATATAGTGCTCCTGAATCGCCAGGGCTACCTCCGGCGTTTCGCCGTCGTGCAGGGCATAGGCCCCTCCCATGACTCCCTGTAAAGATGGAAATTCTCCCACCATGTTGGTCAGCAGATCGGCCTTGCAAAGTAGAGCGGCCCGGCAGGCGGTTTCGGTAAGACTTGGATCAAGTATTTCACAGAGCATTCTGGTCAACTTGACAATCCTCTCCGTCTTTTCCAGCATTGTCCCCAACTTTGCCTGAAAGACAATACCACCGAGCAGATCCCGTCGTTTGGCAAGAGAGGTCTCCCGATCGGCATTGAAAAAGAACAGGGCGTCCTCAAGCCTGGCCCGCAGGACACGCTGATGGCCCTTTCTACTGATGGCCGGATCATTGACCCGGGTATTGTTCACTGCCACAAA
>JANOIV010000264.1:0-12977 GCA_031407875.1 Desulfobulbaceae bacterium
AGTTGCGCAGACGGAATTCGAAGGGATCGATGCCGGTTTTCTCGGCCAGCATATCAATGGCGCATTCGAGGGCGAAGTTCACCTGCGGAGGACCGGCGCCCCGGGCCGCGCTGCCCCAGGGGTTGTTGGTATAGACCAGTCCGCCGCGCGCCTGGACATTGGGGATCTGGTAGGAGCCGGAGAGCATCAACAGCGCTCGGTGCACGACCAATGGCCAATGGAATAGTAGGCCCCTTTGTCGACCACGAAGTCGTTGCAGTAAGCGGTGAGCGTACCGCTGCTGTCCGCCCCCATCTTGACCTGCAGCTTGAAGGAGTGGCGCTTCGAGGTCATCAGCATGCTCTCGGCAAGGCTCGGGATATAACGGACCGCCCGCTTGAAATGCAGGGCCGCAGCCCCGGCGATACCCTCGGAGATGACGTCGATCTTGATGCCGAACTGGCCGCCGGAATAGGCCTCGACATACTTCATGTTCTCCCAGCCGAGTGCGGCCTGGAGCATGCGCCCAGATGGAAGTGGATATTGAAGCTGCGGCCGACGATGACCAGTTTGTCCTCTTCCCCGACCTCCTCATTCTTCTCCCAGTAAGCGATGGTAGCCTCCGGTTCGAGCGGGGCCTGGTGATTGATCTGGGTCTTAAACTGGGCCTCGATGACCGCCGCCGAGCCGAGCAGGGCTTCTTCGGCGTCTCCCTTGATCTGCGGTTGCTCGAAGCAGAGGTTGGGGAAGTCCTCGTGGATTTGGACTGCCGTCTCGGCAAGGGATGCCTCCGGGCTATCCATGACCGGCAGCGGTTCCAGCTCAACCTGGATGGTGGTCAGTGCCGCTTCGGCCTGCTCTCTCGTCTCGGCAGCAACGGCCAGAATCGGATCGCCGATATAGCGTACCTTGCTCGAACAGAGTACCGGCCGATCCGCCACCAGGTATTTGAGGGTGTTGGTTCTCATGATATCGGCGGCGGTGAGGACGCCCGCGACGCCCGGCATGGCCTTGGCCGTCTCGGCGTTGATCGAGACGATCCGGGCATGGGGCAGGGTGCTGCGCAGCACCGCCAGCTCAAGGGCGCCCTGCAGGCGGAAATCGGCGGTGAAATGGGCGGTACCGCAGGCCTTAGCCATGGCCGAAGGCCGGGGATGGGAGACAGCGAGTCCGCCCTGGTCGGGCAGCGGACGGATCGCCTCCGGGCTGATTTCGCCCCGGAGAAAACGCCCGGCCAGCTGTACGGCCTCGATGATTTTTTTGTACCCGTGCAGCGGCAGAGGTTGCCGCGCAGGGCCTGTTTGATGGCCTCGTCATCCGGATTGGGATTTTTGTCGAGCAGGGCCTTGGCCGCCATGATCATGCCGGGGGTGCAGAAACCGCACTGGATGGCCCCGGACAGCACAAAGGCCTCCTGGATGAGATGGGGGTTTTCCGGGCTGCCCAGGCCCTCCACCGTGATAACCTCGGCCCCGTCAAGATCGGCAATGCGGAGGAGACAGGAGCGCACCGCCTTGTTGTTGACGATCACCATACAGGCCCCGCATTGGCCCTTGCGGTCGCAGGACTGCTTGGCCCCGGTGAGGCGCAGATCCTCGCGCAGCAGATCGAGCAGGACCGTGCGCGGCTCGGCAATCCATTCGTGCCAGCTGCCATTGACGCAGATTCGAACGTTTTTCATCATATCTCCTGAATTATTTTCAAGCCAGTTTCCTTTCTGGCAGGTGGACGTTAGAGGGCAACCATCACGTGTTTGGTGATCTGATAATCGTGGACTGCCTCGAGGGACAGATCCTTGCCGAATCCCGATTTTTTAAAGCCGCCATGCGGGGTTTCAGAGGTGAGGGGCAGGTGATCGTTTCTCCAGACCGTACCGAACTCGAGGGCGGTCACGCCGCAGGGCTCTTTCCGGTAGATCCGGTAGATCGAGGTGTATCCCGGGGCATACTCGCCGGCATGGCGGCCATGGGTATCGCGGGCGGCGGCGGCAAAAAAGCGCAGGTTGTCGACACAAAAGGGCAGGTCGGCACCAAGAGAAAGAAATTCATAGGGTTTCCCCGAGTTCTCGGATTCAATCCTGGCGACCTCTTCCTGCCGGGCCTCAACCAGGTCGGCTATTCTTAAGAGTACCTTCGAGCGTTCCTTGGGCGTCTGCCGTGACCATCTGCCATCATAAAAGGCCGTCTTGGCAGCCTGAACGGCTGCGTCAACATCTGCAGCAGAGGGCATTGCTCACCCGGTCGATAATCTCTCCGGTGGCCGGATTTTCGACTTCAAGGATGCCGCCATCCTTGGAATCGGTCCACGCGCCGTTAATCCATAATTTAGAGTCCATGATTCTCTCCTGTTGCGTGCGTGATGAGAAAGATAACAAGGTGTATCACGTGGATAGAGTACGGGCGGGACGCACAATATCCGCCTCCTTTCCGGTTGCAATTATCGTTATGTTGTATGTCTTGTCAACAGATAACGGAATACGGAAAAATATGGATATCGGCTTACCAAAACTGACAAAGAGAGCAGGCTGTCGGCTGGCCAATCACCCGTTGTTGGACGCGCAGTGTTTGACGTCATGGGCGACTATGCAGAGGAGTAGGCCTTCTTTGAGATCAATCCGAGCCTGGGACTGGGTCAGCACGTTGCTGATGCCCCTGGTGGAACCGGCCGGGATATCCTCGTCGGTCAGGGGGTAGTCCAGACCGCTCAGGGTCGCTCCCCGGACAGGACCGGCAAGAGGGATCAGGGACAGGGTGTCGCCGGGGGCTCCATGGATGGTCAAATGTTCGCCGCCGTGTACGCGACGGATGTCGGTAGAGCCGTCTCGCAGGGTGAGCGATATCCCGGCAGAGGCAGGGGCGGTCAGGAGCATGATCGCTGCGATGCTCATATCCCAGCGGCCACCGAGGGCACCGAAGATGAGGATGTCTTGGGCGCCTCGGCCGACGGCAAGTTCAACGGCCAATTCGAGGTCGATCTTGTCCTTGTGGGCCGGGAAACGGTGGATTTCGCTGCCCTGTTCGGTAAGATGCCGAAGGAGCCATGGAGGGATGGAGTCCATGTCTCCTATCAACAGGTGCGGGGTGATATGCAGGAGGTGACAGTGCCGGGCCCCGCCATCGGTGGCGATGATGAGCTCTGCCTGCTGCCAGGGGGTGTCTGGGTTGGGGGGGAGAGAAAAATCACCGTTGGCAAAGATGACACATTTCATGCGTTTCTCCTGGAATTGTCCAGCCATATCATGGAGCCGGGGCTGGGGTGGAGCACGACGGAGTCTCCGATTTCGGGGGCGCTGTGAGCTCAGGTGTGCTCTGCTTGCTCCTGCAAAAAAAAAAAGCCACCTGCCAGAAGCAGACGGCTGAAGCATGTGCACACGTCCCTCCGCCGGCATTACCCGGATCAGGTTGAACAGTCGGACCACGTCAGGTCCCTCTCAGCCCGGTCATGTCCGAGCTCCCGTATGAAAGACAGGTTCCCGGAAAACCACTTTTTTAAAAGGCCATCCGTTGTCTTATGTCTTGAGTATAGCGAAAAAAAAGTGACCAAACAATCAATAATATAAAAAATTGTACTTGAGTGCTAGATTTCAATATCAAAATGATGTAGGGTAACTTTCTCTTACTCGGCATAACTGCGATTGTCTTTTCGATGGGCGAATCGTGAATGTACTGTTTATTTACCGGCAAGGAAGGAGAATTGAGGAATCTTGTGAAAAAATGAGTGTATCGTTGTGGACGTATCGTTTTAGACTTGAGAAAGGATCTGAAGCGAGGATGATCATGATTGCCGTATTAGGAGTGCGGTAAGAGGGTCAAGTTATAACTAGCAATAAAAGGAGAGAGAGATGAAGAAAAAATTGTTTCTGTTAGTAGGCGTGTGCCTGGTTGTGGCCTGCGCGTCGTCTGCCTTTGCAGCCGTCACACTCAAGCGTCTGGGGGATCATCCCTTTTATCGGCCACCTCTGACCTCTGAGGCGGATCTTCGGACCATGGTCGAAAAACACAGTGCTGATCTGCAGGCAGGCTTTGCCAAAGCGGGTAATCCGGAGTTGTTTCCGGAGTTTATGGCCCAGTTTCCGGCCGCAAAAGTTGAGTCCGTCAAGGTTGCTCCGGGGGAACGATTTAGCTGGATGCTCTTCCGGAAAAAAGGTACCGGTCCGGTCACCGCAGTTAAAGATGTGACCTGGGGTGGTGAGGCTGCCTTTGATGCCTTCAGTTTTCATATTGATATGGATGGACAGCGTTACGAGTTCATTGTTCCCGCTATCTGCGGCAACCTGACCCTGACGAATGTAGGCGCTATGCCAGCGCTGGCCAATCAGGATCCGGTCTGCAATATGAAACTGTCGAATTCAGAGATCAAGTGCGGCCAGGTGATCACTGTTGATGCAACGGGATCCACGGACCCTGATGGCACCATTTCCGAGGTCGTTTTCCAACTGCTGGATGCCTCTAATAAGGTCGTGACCGAGAAGAGCGATAAAGAAGCCCCGTTTGTCCAGGAATTCACCATCCCCTGCGATTCTCCCCAGTACACCGTCAAGACTGTGGTCATTGACAGCACGGGTGCTCAGTCAAGCCCTGCCGATTGTACTCAGACCGTAACGGTTGCCAAGCGTAAGGGTGGGCCGGTCGTCGATGTCGGATATGCCCATCAGTTCGATCCGGCCAACTACGTCTTTGCCCGCGTTGGTTATGAGTATCCTTTGACAGAAAAACTCTACGCCATGGGTCTTGTCGGTGGTTTTGCCCGTTTTGAGGGTGATGACGGCGGCAGCGCCTTTACAGCTGATGCCCTGTTGAACTACTACTTCAATGAGAAGATGTTCGTTGGCGGCGGAGTCGGGCTCTGGGCAGGAGAAGATGATACAGATGATGATGATGTTGAGGCCGATTTGATTCTCAATATGGGCTATCTCGTCCATGAGAAGCCGGGTGGCATGAGGACCTCACTCTTCCTCGAAGGACGTTGCGAAGCGGATGAGTTGGTTTCCAGTTTGGCAAGCCGTCTTGGCCTGGGAGTGCGCTTCCAGTTTTAAGCAACTCTAAGAACAGTACAAGAAAGAGCATCTGAAGAATGGCCCATCCGGTACGAACTGGATGGGCCATTCTTTTTTTGTTCTGATTATGGGCGGAGTTTGGCGGCGATCCGTACTGCCAATTCATCGAGAAATTCGATGGAATTGAGGATCTTAACTGCCTTGGGTTCACAGATCATGGCCAGATCACCGGTCATGTACCCTTGTTCAATACACTCGATGATGGTCTGCTCCAAGGTATCGGCAAACGAGACGAGTGGCGGGATGCCGTCGAGTTCACCACGCTTGCGCAGGGCCCCGGTCCAGGCGTAGATGAGGGCCACGGAGTTGGTGGAGGTTTTTTCCCCTTTGAGGTGTTTATAGTAGTGGCGCTGCACAGTGCCGTGCGCCGCTTCATATTCGAAGTAGCCGAAGGGTGAGACGAGGACCGAAGACATCATGGCCAGTGAGCCGAAGGCCGAGGCGACCATGTCGCTCATCACATCGCCGTCATAGTTCTTGCAGGCCCAGAGGATGCCGCCGCTGCTCTTCATCATCCGGGCAACCACATCATCGATGAGGGTGTAGAAGAATTCAATACCGGTTTGAGCAAAGCGCGCCTGGTATTCCTCTGCAAAGATGGCCTCAAAGACATTTTTGAAGCGCTGGTCGTAGATCTTGGAGATGGTATCCTTGGTAGCGAACCAGCAGTCTATTTTCTCGTCGAGGGCATATTCAAAGCAGGCCCTGGCGAAGCTCTCGATCGAGGCGACCGTGTTATGCACGCCTTGGACGATTGCTGGTCCGTCCACCTCCATGATGGTTTCACGCTGGACGTTGCCGTCTTTGTCGGTGACCACGATCTCGAGTTTTCCACCTTTTTCAGCGAAGATCTCGGCATTTTTATAGACATCACCATAGGCGTGGCGGCCGACCACGATCGGTTTTTCCCAGCTGCGCACGGCGGGTTTGACGTTTTTTACCATAATTGGCTTACGGAAGACCGTGCCGTCCAGCATGGCCCTGATCGTGCCGTTTGGAGATTTCCACTGCTTTTTCAGACCGTATTCCTTGACTCGGTCGGCGTTGGGGGTAATAGTCGCGTTTTTTACTCCGACCCCGTATTTCATGATGGCCCGGGCGGCATCGATCGTCACCTGATCATCTGTCCGATCGCGCTCCTGGATACCCAGATCGAAATATTCTGTCTTCAGCTCGACAAAGGGCAGGATAAGCTTTTCCTTGACCAGGGGCCAGAGGACTCGGGTCATTTCGTCCCCATCAAGCTCGACGAGCGGGGTGGTCATTTGAATTTTCTGTGTCATAATCAATTGCGTAAGATGATTGAATATTTAAGAGGATATCAGTTTTTAAAGCTGTGAATCGGGGCCGGTATCCGACCGCCCCAGGCCATGAACCGGCTTGACTTGCCGGCGTTCCTGACCTCCATGATCGGGCTTGCACCGAAAAGGCCACCGAAACTGACATAATCTCCGGCCTCTTTCCCCGGTACCGGGATAAGGCGGGCGGCCGTCGTCTTGTTATTGATCATCCCCAGGGCCATTTCATCGGCGATGATGGCGGAGATGGTATCGGCATCCACCGAACCGGGAATGGCGACCATGTCCAGGCCGACGGAACAGACACAGGTCATGGCTTCGAGTTTTTCCAGGCAGAGCGCGCCTTCGCCAACCGCCTCAGCGAGGAGGGCATCCTCCATCACCGGAATGAAGGCGCCACTCAGGCCGCCCACGGTCTTGCTGGCAAAGATACCCCCTTTTTTTACGGCATCGTTGAGTAGGGCGAGGATGGCGGTAGAACCCGGAGCACCGATGGCATCAACCCCAAGGATCTTGAAGATCTCACCGACGCTGTCGCCGATGGTGGGAGTGGGAGCAAGAGAGAGATCAACGACGCCGAATTCGACGCCCAGAGCCTTTGAGACCTGTCGGCCAATAAGCTCGCCGCAGCGGGTGACCCGGAAGGTCGTCTGTTTGATCTCTTCGGCGAGTTCATCCAGGCGCAGAGGTTCTCTGCCCTTGTGGTGGGCAATAAGACGTTCAAGTGCCCGGGCGATAACTCCCGGGCCGCTGACCCCGACGTTGAGTACGGCGTCGGCCTCTTCCAGGCCATGAATCGCCCCGGCCATGAAAGGGTTGTCGCCTGGTTGATTGCAGAAGACTACAAATTTGGCGGCCCCGAAGCCCCCCTGGTCGCGGGTTTTCTCGGCAAGCTCCTTGATGGTCCTGCCGATCATCGCCAGGGCGTCCATATTGATGCCTTTCTGGCTGCTGGCGATGTTGATGGAGGCGCAGACCTTCTCGGTCTGGGCCAGGGCTTCGGGGATTGAGGCGATGTATTCCCTGTCGGTGGCAGTCATGCCCTTTTCGACTTGGGCTGAAAAGCCGCCGAGAATATCGACTCCCACGGCAGTGGCTGCGCGATCAAGGCACTTGGCCAGTTCGACAAAACCATGGCGGTCAAAACCGGCGCCGACAAAGGCGATGGGGGTGACCGATATGCGTTTGTTGACCACCGGGATACCATATTTCTTGCTTACAGCATCGCAGGTCGGCACGAAATTTCCGGCAACATCCTGTATCCTCTGTTCAATTCGTTCACAGGTGCCGTGGACATCACCTGTGCGGCAGTCGAGGATATTGATGCCCATGGTGACGGTACGCACATCGAGATTTTCTTTCTGAATCATCTCAACGGTTGCAAGAATCTGATCTGATCGTAGCATTTACGTCTCTCTCTTGGCCGGTCGCAACGGCCTGGGGGTAATGGAAAAGGTCACTCTTATCAGTGCAGGGCGATCTCGTGGGTGACTCGAAAGATGTCGTTATGCTGAATCACCAATTTCAGTCCGCTGTCCCGTGAAAAAATATCGAGATCCGAGAGTACTGTCTCTATCGAGGCGATATCACGCATATCGAGTTGCAGGACCATGGTATACTGGTCATCGGTCAGGGTGGTGGCCAGATCGAGGATATTGATGCCATGGCTGTAGCAGAACTGGCTGATGCTGTGCACCAGACCGCTCTTGTTCCTGCCTTGGGCTGTCAGGATATAGGTGTCTGACGGCGGAGGGATATGGGCGACCGCAACGGGGATATCCATCTCCTTGATCAGCACCTCGAATTTCTCACCTGACTGGATATGGGAAATCTCGGCCAGGACATCTTCGCGGGTGATATCCTCGGCAAATGAGGCGATGAGGATCATGGTCAGATAACCAAAGAGGATGGACTGGTTGAGGTCGGCAAGGTCGCCCTTGAGGGCGTATATGGCCCCGGTTATCTCGGCGATAATCCCCGGTCGGTCTTTAGACATCACAGAGATGATCATCTGTTTACTCATTATGTGTGGTACTCCCTCAAAATGCAGTAGTCTTTGGGTTTTTCTGATCCGTCCGGGCCTGCACGTACAGTCTCTGGATATCAGACCTCGCAATATGGCACTGTTTGCCGGAATCATCAATGATTTAATAGCGGCGTTTCTCCCCAGAACCTGCAAAAAGGCCGGGATAAACTTTTGACAGCCGATATTTGAAGAGTGGTTGATAATGTTTATATTGTCTCCACGGGAAGCCCAGTGGTCTCGACTGGGGGCTCAGGGCAATTGTTTATTAAAGAGATGGAGGGATCATGTTAAAAAAAACAGGATATATCATCGTCGCCATACTGCTTCTGGCAATGGCTGGATGCAGCACTGGCGGGGAGTATGGCGCAGTACATAAAAATCTTGAAATAGACCGGATATTTCAGTCGGGGAAGATTCCTGCCGAGTATCGTTATTATTATGATGGGGTGGAGCTTGAGCCACTATCAATTCTTGGCATCAGAAAGGACTATACTCTGAAGAGCAGGTTTTGGACGGAGGTCGACCTGACGGACAGGCAGATGAATAACTGGCGGGCTTTTTTTCGTCAGTCTTTTAACTGGGTAGACGATCGTAGTCACAGACGGGTTAATTATGATGGCTACACGATAAAGAATCCGCAGGGCGAGAATGTGGCTATCCTCTACTCCCGCTATGACTGGACAGTGGTGGAGTTTCCCGGAGAGGGCCTGATTCGGGTCCATCCCCCGAAGCCGATAATTTCGGGCAGATTCGGGTCATTTTCCCATAAATCGGACAGGTGACAGATTAACACTGAACGAGGCTTGGCCGGAAGAAGGGGTGTTTGAAGCAAAAGCCCACTGTTTCCGGCCGTTGCTTTCTGTTATCGGCTCTCCCAGCCAAGGATCCCGCCTTCGAGAAACGTGATATCCGGATGCGTCTCCTGCAGGGTGGCGGCAACTGACTGACTCACCTGGCCTCCTTTGGCGCAGTAGAGGATGACTTTCTGGTCTATAGGGAGGGTTTTCCCCCATTCCGCAACCTTTTCCGGATCATGCCACGTGGCTCCCTCAATCATTGCCGGGGATCTGTCGTAGTCAGCCTTTCTCCGTACATCGACGAGGCATATTTTTGCCTTTCCCTCGAACATTTCCTGCAGTTTTTCTGATGTTATCGAATTGCTCATACACGTTTCTCCTTGGGTTTAGTGGTTTAATGTTACATCCCCATAAGATGCCAGAGCAGGCCTGTGCAGCCTGCTCCGATGATGATGGGAATAATTCCGACTTTATAGAAATGCATCAGGATAAAGGTAATGATGGCCAGCACCGCCGAAAACCAGTTGAAGCCGCTTTCGAGAAACAGGACATGGGTACCGAACCAGACGCCCAGATTCAGTACCACCCCGACGATGGCGGCGGTGATGGTCGAGAGGGCGTTGGCCATCCTGCTGTTGCCACTGAGTTTTTCGATATAGGGTGCGCCCAGAAAGATAAAGAGAAAACTCGGCAGAAAGGTGAAATAGGTGGCAATCCCCGATCCGAGTATGGCCCCTGCCAGCGGGGTCCAGGTTGCGGAGTGGTTCCAGCCGGCGAGAAAACCGACAAATTGCACTACCATGATCAGCGGCCCGGGGGTGGTCTCGGCAAGACCTAATCCGTCCATCATCTGGATGCCGGTCAGCCAGCCATAGTGCTCGACCCCGGCTTGGGCGATATAGCCGAGCAGGGCATAGGCCCCGCCGAAGGTGAGGAAGGCGGCCTTAGTGAAGAAGAGTGCTTCATGGTAAAAGGTGGTATTCGGAATCATAAAGCGCAGAATCAGAAAGGGTATGGCCCACAGAAGGAGAAACGCGGCGAGGAGGAGGGTGTTTCTGCGCAGGGAAGACGCTCCCTTGTGCGGAGAAGCACTGCTCGCCTGAATGATCGGTTCAGAGAGGGGCGGGGCCTTGCCCTTTTGGCCACCGACCGAAAACATCTCCGGAAAAAACGAACCGCCTATGAGTCCGATGATTCCCACCGTCAGTATCAGAATCGGGAAGGGGACGTGGAGAAAATAGGTAGCGAGAAACGAGAGGACGGCCAGGGCGACAAGAACATTGTTCTTCAGCGATTTTTTGCCGATTTTTATGACGGCAGCGAGAACGATAGCCAGCACTGCCGCCTTGAGGCCGGTAAAAATGGCCGCTACCCAGGGCAGAGAGCCGAAGGTGATATAGATATAACTGAGGGCAAAGAGAATAAAAACGGAAGGGATGACAAAGAGCATTCCGGCGACAATGCCTCCCCGTGTTTTATGGAGAAGCCAGCCGATATAGGTGGCCAACTGTTGGGCCTCGGGCCCCGGCAGCAGCATGCAGTAATTGAGGGCATGGAGAAAGCGGTCATTGCTGATCCACTTTTTTTTATCGACCAATTCCTGATGCATGATGGAAATCTGACCGGCCGGACCGCCAAAACTGATAAAGCCCAGCTTCAACCAGAAACGGAAGGCCTGCCAGAAAGAGGGGTGGGCTGTCTGTTCGCTTGCCTTTGTCGATGGTGCGGGTGAAGTTTCCATGATGTTCCTTTCTGTGTACTGAAGCCATCTTTGCAGGTGACTTCGAGTGAAGGCTATAGGTGCCTGTCAGTTTGTGTTGTCTTCATGATCTCCCTGCTGAAGAGAAAGGCCGATACCACAAGAATGCCGGCAATAATGGCAAAGGCGAGCCGGAAATCCTGGCCGCTGGAGAGGCCGATGAGCACTCCGGCGAGGATCGGACCGCTGGCATGGCCGATGTCAAAGAGTGTGCCGAAGACGCCCATCGCTGAGCCGATATTGTCCTCTCTGCACAAATCTGCGACCATGGCGGCGGCTGAAGAGGTAACGATGGCCTCGCCCAGTCCGAAAACTGCTGCAAGGCCGAGCAGTAGATAAAAATCAGAGACCCAGGGGATCATGGCAAAGGGTCCGGCGCAGACGAACATCCCCCCGAAGAGCAGCGGACTCCGTCCGTGGCGATCTGAAATTTTGCCCATCAGCGGTTTGGCAAGTATGGTCACAAAAATCTGGATACCCCAAAGCAGCCCGGCCTGGAACTCCGAGTAGCCGAGCACCATGACCATGTAGATCGGCATGAATGCCTCCATGGCCCCGACCGAGAGATTCTGCACCCCTTCCATATTACTGGTGACGATGATGCGCCGGTCGGAAAGGATGTTTTTCAGGCTGTGAAAAAAATGGTGGAACACAGCTGATATTGACGACTTACTCAGTTTGGTCTCGGTATCATTTGCGCGCAAATTCCTGCTTGTCCAGATACCTACGATGAGCGACACCATGCCCAGGGCGGCCACAATGCCATAAATTATATGGTAGTGGGCAAGCTCTTGTGGCCCTCCTCCCGCCAGACGAGTGAGCAGGAATCCACCTAAGGGGGCACCGATAAGGTTGCCGACAATGGTCACGGATGAAAAGGTGGAGAGCATTTCGCCGCGCCGACCACCTGCCATGTCGATGACCACGGCCATGATCACCGGGCCGTAGATGGCTGTGGCGAAGCCGTGGAGAAAACGCACGACGAGCAGGCTGTTATAGGAATCGACCAGCAGGTAGAGAAAGGGGATGACGGCAAAGAACAGCAGGCCGACCAGCATGGTGCGACGCCTGCCGATGATATCGGAGATGACACCGGCAGGCATCTTGAAAAAGACCCCGGTTACGGTGGAAATGGCCACGGCGAAACCGATGGCCTCCGGTCCCACCCCAAAGGAGGCGGCAAACAGGGCGAGGACCGGCGTCCTGGCCAGGGCGTACGACGCCTTGGCCAGGAAACCGGATGTGCAGAGCCCGAAGAAACCGGTTTTCGTCTCCATCGCTCGCTCCTGTTATTTAGAACCGAAGTAGGAAATGGCTGAGGCCATTTCCTTGCCCAAGTCTTCAAGAACATGACCAAACCGTCCTTTGATGTCGTCGCTCAGGTGCTGCACGTATTCCCGCGCCGCCTCTTCCCCGTATTTGTCCTTGAACATCTGAAAATTATCTGGAATTTTCGTGATATCGTGTCGCTCATTTTTACTCGCCGGATCGTCAATCCATTGATGAACCTCCAGATATTCTTTCCCTGTTCTCTTCAGACTGGTTTCAACATGTTTTTCGATAGTTGGCATTTTCGTGCTCCTGTGGTTTAGTTTTTTTCAGTAAGAGAGGCAGAGAGCGCCTCAAAGACAGCGATGCCATGTTCGAGGGTCGCGATGTCGGATAGCGCCTGGTTGCGGAAACCCTTCAGAATCATTTCCAGTCCCTGGCCCTCAAGGGCTTGGAATTTATCATCCTTTATGTCGATATCGTGGACGATACGGGCAATGCGCTGCGCAGCCTTGTCCTCAATAGCAAAGGACTGCAGCAGGACTTCGAAGGTGCACTTATCATCAATGTGGGTGAAGACACCGCCCCGGACATCAAAAGAAACCTCTTTTACGCTATCGATCCCTGCCATCTCTGCCTCATCTCTAAAAGAGAAGGTCGCCCGCGGGTCGATGAAGCGGCGGATCAGCCAGGCGCAGGCCATCCTGTCGACATAGGGCCGTTTACGGGTCACCCAAATCATGCCGACGAAATCTTCTGCCCTGAACTTTCCTGGAAGATTCCCGGATGAGTA
>JANOIV010000019.1:0-63811 GCA_031407875.1 Desulfobulbaceae bacterium
GCTAAAATTTCACTGATAACGCCTGCACCAACCGTCCGACCACCCTCGCGGATTGCAAACCGCAATCCCAGATCCATCGCGATCGGGGTAATCAACTCTGCAACTACGGAGACATTATCCCCGGGCATGACCATCTCAACACCCTCGGGCAGGGTTACGATACCCGTCACGTCGGTGGTCCGGAAATAGAACTGCGGACGATAGCCGTTGAAAAACGGGGTGTGCCGGCCGCCCTCATCCTTGCCGAGGATATAGCACTCTGCCTTGAATTTGGTGTGCGGGGTGATCGACTTCGGCGCGGCAAGGACCTGGCCGCGCTCAATGTCGTCGCGTTTCACGCCGCGCAGCAGGGCGCCGATGTTGTCGCCGGCCTGACCTTCGTCAAGCAGCTTGCGGAACATTTCGACACCGGTCACGGTCGTCTTCACCGTCGGCTTGATACCGACAATCTCAACTTCCTCACCGACCTTGATAATGCCCCGCTCAATCCTGCCGGTGGCAACCGTACCGCGACCGGAGATCGAGAACACGTCTTCAATCGGCATCAAAAAGGGCTTGGCAACGTCACGCTCGGGCTCGGGAATATAGTTGTCGATGGCTTCCATCAACTCCCAGATGCATTTCGCCGATCCTTCGTCTTCGGGGTTTTCCAGGGCCTTCAAGGCGGAACCCTTGACGAAGGGCACGTCGTCACCGGGAAATTCATACTTGTCCAGCAACTCGCGCAACTCCATCTCGACCAGTTCGATCAGCTCTTCGTCATCGACCATGTCGCACTTGTTCAAAAAGACCACCATCGCCGGCACCCCGACCTGACGGGCCAGCAGGATGTGCTCGCGGGTCTGGGGCATGGCCCCGTCGGTGGCGGCAACCACCAGGATGGCGCCGTCCATCTGGGCCGCTCCGGTGATCATATTCTTGATGTAGTCAGCATGGCCGGGACAGTCGACATGAGCATAGTGCCGTTTGGTCGTCTCGTATTCCACATGTGCCGTGGCAATGGTAATACCGCGTTCCTTTTCTTCCGGCGCCTTATCTATCTCGCTGAAGTCGGTAAACTTTGCCATACCTTTTGTAGACAACACCCGGGTGATAGCAGCAGTCAAAGTAGTCTTGCCATGATCAATATGACCTATAGTTCCAACATTGACATGCGGTTTTGTCCTGTTAAATTTTTCCTTTGACATTTCTCTTGTCTCCTCAGGCCGTTGAAAAGTTATGAATGCTACCGTGTTTATCTCATGGAGCCCACGATCGGAATCGAACCGGTGACCTCATCCTTACCAAGGATGCGCTCTACCATCTGAGCTACGTGGGCGCCTGACACTACTTAAGAGGACAATAAAATGGAGCGGGAAACGAGACTCGAACCCGCAACCCTCAGCTTGGAAGGCTGATGCTCTACCATTGAGCTATTCCCGCCCTGAATCTGTCCGTCTGTGAAAGAAATATTTGGTGGAGGGGGGAGGATTCGAACCTCCGAAGGCGCTGCCGACAGATTTACAGTCTGTTCCCTTTAGCCACTCGGGAACCCCTCCATAGGGACTTGCCTGAAAAAGGCAACCTCTCAATATCCTTTCAGCTTAATTTTGTAAAGATTTTTTTTCATTTTCTGGAGCTGGCGATGGGACTTGAACCCGCAACCTGCTGATTACAAATCAGCTGCTCTGCCAATTGAGCTACGCCAGCCTAAGAAGCAGAAGAATATACCCAGTGTTTTCCGATTAATCAATATGTTTTTTTCTCTCAACTCTCCCGTTTCCCCGTAACTTCTGATTACGAAGAGACATTTTGAAGCAGCAGATACCTGGGCATCGGTCATAAAAAAAGCCGAAACTCATTAAGTTTCGGCTTCTTACTGCAAGATAAACTGAGTCAGGCTGTCATTTGCCGGCGAAAGAACTCTCCCGGTATTTTTCAAAGGATAGGGCTGTTGTCCGGTAGACAATATGAGCAAACTTGGTATAGGGCATATACAAGAACAGCATCATGACTGCAACCAGATGCATGAAGTAGACAATATACCCGATCGTGGGAGCACCGAGCCAGCGCAGGACCTCAGCCCCAAGTCCGGTAACGCCGACTGCCATAATCTCCCAGATCAAGAACCAGTCATAGAAGGTACGACTGGACAGACCTTCATTTTCGGCTTTGGTACGGTTCGTCCACAACACATAGGCCCCAAAAATAAGGGCGATAGCGGAAACATTGGCCATCAGTTTAATGGGATCATAGATCGGTAACGGCCCATGCAGAGAAGGCCAGAACAGGCCAAGTACGTCATTCTTCAAAAGCGACCAGCAGGTAGTGATGAAAAGCCCGATGAAGGCAAGCATCATAGGAAGATGCCCCCTTACCCGGTCAATATTGACCTTGCATTCTCTGAAACGGGAATGTTTGACAATCTCAACGAGAGATGGCCAGAGGAAATTCGAAACAAATTGCATGACAGATGGCCGAAATAAGGGATTCATACCGGCCTTGTCCGACATCGCCCGCCACAGTTTGGTTACCCCCATGTAGGTCGAGAACACCGCCAGGCCGGCGGCGGGCACCATAAAGAGGACAATGAAGAAGATATTCTTGGCATACCACCTGAAGTCCCATGTCCCGAAAAACTGTTGGTACCCATGGCTGGCGAAATGCTCCTTGGTCGGAATGTGCATCGCTCCTGACACGAGCCAGAACACAAAAATAATAGCAGCAGGAATTCCGATCAGCAGAGGAAGATTTTTGGCACTCGTGGCGAGTTTCGCCAAACCACTCGGCCATCCGTAAAATGTATAGGCATAGGCCCTGATCGCCCCAAGGACATCGGCTGGTTTTGCCCCTCGAGGGCAGTACGCCGAGCAGTCTCCACACTGATGGCAAAGAAAAATGTCCGGATCAGTTATCAACTCATCCTTCAATCCCCACTGTGACCAGATCATCTCCTTTCGCGGAAAAGGTTTTCCATCCTTGGAAAGCGGGCAGACAACCGAGCAGGTGGCACACTGATAGCACTTCTTCAGGGTGTCTCCTCCGGCTTCCTTTAGATATGTAATAAATTCCAGATCGGGTTGAGCCTTCATTCTTTTCCTCCTGAGATATGTCAAACCCAGTTTGTCTAATAAATTTGAAAATATATTAAATCAAAACAGAATCCTGACTACCCCATGTGAAGAATCATGAGGGAGTCAGGAGTATATATGCCAATGTTAGAAACCCTTGAACGGGTTCGGTCCCATCTCGACGATTTGATCAACGAAATCGTTAAGTATCTGGGGAATTTTATCATAATCGGTGATGGCCACCTGCTCTGCCGCACATCTTTCCGATTCTAAACCAAGACTGGAAAGGGTGTCACCGATATTTTCCATGCGCTTGTTGGCGATCTCGGAGCCTTTAACAAAGTGACACTGGTAGTCATCACCATAGGTGCAGCCAAGAAGCATCGCTCCGTCCATACCGGCAGAGAGGGCATCACGGATCCAGGCCATGTTAACGGAGCCAAGACAGCGTACCGGGATGAATCTGATCATATGGTTGATACCATTTCTCTTCATCCCTGACATATCGAGAGCAGGATAGGCATCGTTTTCACAGACAAACACGATTATCCTCAGTCTGTCTTCATCATCCTCGGGAACTTCGACGGCCTTGACCATCGAACCGATGAGGTCAATATTGTAGTCTTTAAACCCGATGATCCGCTCGGGGCAGGCACCCATGCAGGTACCGCAACGACGGCAGCGTGTGGGATTCGGCAACGGCGTGCCCTTGGCATCATCATCCAGAGCGCCGAAGGGACACTCCTCGGTACAACGCTTGCACTGGGTACAGCGCTGCATGAAGAACTCGGGATAGGTGGCATCACCTGATCGAGGATGAACCGAAACACCGCGATCAGTCGATTCAAGACACTGAATCGCCTTCAAAGCCGCTCCTGTAGCATCGTCTATGGTCTCATCAATTGTCTCGGCCTTACGCACACCGCCACAGGTATAGACACCGGTCCTGCGGGTCTCGTAGGGAAAACAGATGAAGTGTGAATCTGCATAACCGTCGAACAGACCCAGGTCGGAAAAGGCTGGTCCCTGCCGATAGGCAAGGTTGATGGAATTCTCATGGAGCGTTGTCGGTTCCATACCGGCCGCCAGAACAACCATGTCGACATCCAAGACAATATCTTCACCCAGCAGGGTGTTTGCAGCGGATACCGCTAATTTGCCGCCATTCTCCTCAACTTTCATGACATTGGCCTTGGTCATGAAAATACCGTTATTCTGCTGGGCACTCTTGTAAAAGAGTTCCATATGACCGGGAGTCCGCATGTGCTGGTAGAGGATATAGGCCTTGCCTTCGCTGTTGTCTGTACAGACGTACTGGGCCTGCTTCAGCGCTACCATCGAGGTAACTGAATTACAGTAAGGAAAATCCTTATCGTCATCGGCTCCGCCAGGGCTCTGAACAAAGGCTACTGAAGCAGGCACTTTTCCGGCCTTGGCCAGTTGTTCAAATTCGACGTTTGTCACCACGTTTTTCAGCCTGCCATACCCGAGATGCTCATACTGGGAGACATCAGCAGGTTTCCAACCGGTGGCAAGAACCACCGAGCCGACAATAGTCGCCTGCGGGTCGACCGCCGTGTATTTCTGCAGACCGGTATTCGGGTCTTCCTTCTGGCCTTTGTCGATTAATTCCTGCTCATCGACTGCGACTTTGGCGGGTGCGTCCCACTCGATCTTGCTGCCGGTCGGTTTGAAGGAAACCGCAAAATTACCGGGAGCACCGCCGATACGGGCAACCTCTACACCGGTTTTTACAGTGATTTTACTGTTTGCTGTGACGCTTTTAACCAGAGCTTCAACAGGGTTTTCTTCAAGATCGGTCCAGGGGGCCTTGGTCGGAAAGGATTTTCTCCAGCCTAAAGCCTTGCCGCCCAGCGTGTCTTCCTTTTCAACCAGGATCACCTCATATCCAGCCGCTGCCGCCTCGGAAGCTGCTGTGAGTCCGGCAATTCCAGCACCCATGACCATGATGGTCTTATTTAGAGTTTCAAGTTTAAATGCTTCAGCCAATTCGGTTTTTTTTGCCCTTGTACAGGCCATCCGCATATAATCCGCGGCGGTTTCCTGAAGAAAGGCCACCGCTTCTTTGTGGGGGGCTTTGCCTTCAGCCGGTTTGACTTCCGACCACACAACCTGCTCGCGAAGATTAGCCCGGACAACGATCTTATCATCGCCGAAATCAAATTCCTGCGTCATGACCCGGGGTGAACAGGCTCCAATAACGACGGCATTGACTCCACCCTCGATATCCTTTGCAATCACAGAGCGACCATCAGCACTGCAGAGACACGGGATGATCTTGCACTCCATCGACATCTCTTTTGTGACAATGCCGCTGAGTGCGTCAAGATCGAGCGCATCTCCGATGCCGCAACCTGAACACAGATATGCACAATATGTTTTTGCCATTGATTCTTACCTCCTGGAAACCTGAATTGCCTTAAGGGCAGCAGCGGTAGATGATTGAGTGGTAGTAACAACATCGGCGGCCTTCTTGGCGCATCCGGCTGCAAACATTGCCTTGTCATTGTCGGAGATCACAAAACCACTGCCATCCAGGTTCAAGGCGACAGGCGCACCCTGAACCGCAAGTGAAGGTTGCATACCGGTAGCCAATACAGCCATATCGACCTTCTGGTACACTTTATCTCCTGTGAGCGCATTTTCGGCGACCACGGTCACTCCGCCATCGGCCTCAGGATTGATCTGAGCAACCTTGCCCTTAATGAAAAAGGCATTCTTATCGGCCATCAGGGTCTCACGAAATTTTTCATATTTCCCGGGAGTACGCAGATCAATATAAAATACATACATCTTCGCTTCCGGGTACTGCTTACGGACATAGGTCATCTGTTTGAAGGTGGCCATACAGCAGACATGCGAACAGTATTCGAGGTGATTCTCGTCCCGTGACCCGGCACACTGGACAAAGGCAATTGAGGTAACTGGCTTACCGTCGCCAGGGCGGACGATCGAGCCCTTCGTCGGACCGTTTGGCGCCGCCATTCTCTCCAGCATCATATTGGTGATGATGGCGTCGGACTCATTGAATTTCAGGTTGTCCATTTTGACGGGATCGTACGGTGTCCAGCCTGTCGCCCAGACTATAGATGCCACCTGTACTTTCACAGTTTCCGTCTTCATCTCGAGGTCAACCGCATCATACTTACAGGCGGCTTTGACGGCCTCTGCCCCAGCGGTGGAGAGGGCTGCCTTGTTGATTACATACCTTCTCGGAAAGGCCATTTCGTGCGGAAGATAGGCAGCCTTGCACTTGTCCATGGAGAAGTTGAACTCATTTGCCATTTCATCAGGGCAGGCCTCGCCACAATCGCCGCAGGCAGTACAGTTGCTGTTGACGTACCGTGGCGCAATCTCAAGAGTGACTTCGTAGTTGCCAGGTCCGCCGGATACAGCCTTGACGGTAGTCATGGTGTAGGTACGGACCCTTCGATTGGCTTTAATGCGCTTGAAATTGATCTCAAGTCCGCAGCTTGGGGGGCACAGCTTCGGAAAATACTGATTCAGCTGGGCAACACGTCCACCAAAACTTGGGCCTTTTTCTACCAAAAACACATCGTTACCGACTTCGGCGGCTTCTAGGGCTGCCGTCAGCCCGCTGATTCCTCCGCCTACGACCAAAATTGCACCGGTGGTGCCTTGCTCGTCAGTCATACTTTTCCTCCATTATTACTCTTAGAATATATTGTACTATTGACACATCAAAGATAATCTGAACAGTTATTGCCGATAGTGATTGATATATCAGCAATTGGATTCTTTTTATGAAATATGGCGAGCGGCTTTTTATGCTATACCGGGCAGAGACCGATAGTTCTCCAACCGATATAGAATAAAAGTAAATATAACAAAAATCTCCAGGAATCTGACGACTCCTGGAGATTTTTTGTTTTACATCATGCTACAGCCAAGGCCGAAGCATTACAGCCAGGGCTCAGTCTCGATGATATTGAGACATTCTACCTTTTCACACTTCCATTCCTTGGACTCAGGATTGAAGGTGGAGTTAACGAAACACTTCCAGTTCGCGTCATCACAGGTCGGATAGTCAGACCTGTAATAGAATCCGGGATAGCGGGATTCCTTACGGAACTCGATGTGGCGGATGTGCGCTTCAACACACCAGATACGATGGTAGTTCTCCCAGCAGCGGAGAAGTTCATGGAGGTCACCAGCAGCCATCTTCTCTGAATCTTCACGGAGAAGTCTGAGCAGATCGAGACAGATGTTGAGAAGCTTACCGGAAGTCATATAGTAGGTTGCAACACCACCACCATACTCATCGGTAGCCTTCATGAGGCGCATCATCAAGCCGGAAGGCTTGCAATAGTTCGGGTTGACATCAGCTGCAGTGGAAGCGCCGACGAATTCAACGTAGCGTCTTACCGGTGCATAGATCTCATCAGCCAGCTCTTTGGGGGTCTGCTTGAGTTCCGGCTTGAAGCTTGCATTGTCACGACAGAATTTCACCATCTGCTTGGCTGCGATACGACCCTCTGCATGGGAGCCAGAGGAGAACTTATGCCCGGATGCGCCAACGCCGTCGCCGGCAGTGAACAGACCGTCAACAGTGGTCATACGGTTGTAACCCCATTTGTACTTGTGGGCCCGAGATGGGTTCTGAACATCGGGAACCCATGACTCATCCGGGCCGGAGGTCCAGATACCGCAACAACCGGAGTGAGAACCAAGCATGTAGGGTTCGGTCGGCATGATCTCGGAACCGATCTTCTCAGGCTCGATGTTCATACCAGCCCAGAGACCGGCCTGACCAACTGACATATCAAGGAAGTCTTCCCAGGCCTCAGACTCGAGGTGTTTCCAGTATTTCTTCACGTCTTTCTCGTCCATACCTTTGGCACGACGCTCTTCGAGGAAGGCGTTCAGTGCAACATCGGTCGCCATGTAGATCGGACCGCGGCCTGCTTTCAGCTCGTTGAGCATCAAGTGGTTACGCAGACAGGTCGGGGTAACGGGAGATGCGCCGTAAGGCATGAATTTTTCCAGCTCATCTTTTACGGAATCACTGTTTGCATAGAACTCACCAAGACCGTTCTGTACTTTGGCCTTGAAGAGCAGAAACCAGGCACCAACAGGACCGTACCCGTCTTTGAATCGGGCTGGCGTGAAACGGTTTTCCATCATGGTCAGGGTAGCGCCTACTTGGGCTGCCAGGGTGTAGGTGGAACCAGCATTCCATACCGGATACCATGCACGGCCTTTGCCTTCACCGGTAGACCGAGGACGGAAGATATTAACCGCACCACCGCAGGCAACCAAGGCAGCCTTGCAGCGGAAAACATGAACAGCGTTCTCACGGGTGGAGAAACCAACGGCACCGGCAATCTGATTTGCCTTGTTTTTATCAAGGAGCAGTTTAACGATAAAGATACGCTCGAGAACGTTGTCAGCACCGAGGGCGGTTTTAGCAGGCTCGGCAACGATGCACTTGTAGGACTCACCGTTGATCATGATCTGCCATTTACCGGTACGAACAGGGGTACCGCCTTCACGCAGGGTCGGAGCAGGCTTGGCGCCGTCAAGGGTCTCGCCGTCTGCATCCTTCTTCCAAATGGGCAGGCCCCACTCCTCGAACAGCTTCACTGACTCATCAACATGACGACCACAGTCATAAACCAGGTCTTCACGAATAACACCCATAAGGTCGTTACGGACCATCTTCACATAGCTTTCAATCGGATTGCTGCCAATATAAGTATTGATAGCGGAGAGTCCCTGCGCAACAGCACCGGAACGCTCGAGAGCAGCCTTGTCGACCAGAATGATCTTCATATCGGCAGGAGCCCATTTTTTGACCTCGAAAGCAGTCCCACAAGCGGCCATACCACCACCGACGATAAGGATGTCCACATCATGCTCGACGATCTGCGGATCCACTACGGCAGCAATCTCACCTTTTGGTTTATTTGGTAATGCCATATTCAAATCTCCTTATTTTACTAAAGATTCTGTTGAGAATTTCGCGTTATTTGCAGGCCAAGATCATTTCGGGGTAGGAAGATTCGCCTCAAGAAGCAGGCATTCATCGTCGAGACTGGCGCCTTTCTGATCTACATATGCATTTGCAGCACCCTCAGCAGTGGTACGTACGGGGAATTTGAAACGCTTGATATTGCCATTGCGGAACTTGACAGTCCACATGATGGAATCAGCACTGCGCATCGGATGCACCTGGCCGCCCATCGGTACAAAGTCATCATAACCGCGAACAAAAATTGCACCCTGCGGACAGATCTTGACGCAAGAATAGCACTCCCAGCATGCATCAGGCTCTTGGTTATACGCCTTCATCTCTGACTTCTCAAGGACCATAAGATCATTGGGACAGATGTACATGCATGCGGTTTTGTCTCCACCCTTGCAACCATCACACTTGGAAGGATCTACATAACTTGGCATTAAACTACCTCCTCAGTTTGTTTTAACTGTTGTGATCCTGTACACACAGGATCCACTTAACCTATACTCAATCCGAGTTACTGCAAAACTACACCTTTGACAACCAGCCAGCTTTGCGACTGAAAACCAACAGACCGCCAATTGACACTGCGAAGTGATTTCAACCAGGAAAAACTAGCAGAAATAAATGAATGAGTGCTCATTTTTTCCAAGAGTTTTTTTATAATTTGTTGCCCAATAATTGTCAAGACAAATTAATCGGAGGCCATGGTGAACAACTATGTGTAATCGTTTCGCACCAGCACTTCGCGGGCCTTCGAGCCATCGGCAGGGCCGATAACCCCTTCCTGTTCCATGGTTTCGATCATTCTCGCCGCCCGGTTGTACCCGACCCGCAACCTTCTCTGCAGCATCGAGATCGACGCCTGACCCGACTCGGTTACGATGGCAACGGCTTCATCGTAACGTTCATCGATATCAGGCTCCTCACCTCCGCCGTTGCCTTCCTCGTTCGCCTCAATTTCCTCAAGGACCGATTCATCGTACACGGAACCTCCCTGTTTCTTCAAAAATTCCACAATCCTGGCAGTTTCCGCCTCGGAAATATAGGCCCCGTGGATTCTCCTGACGGTCGATGTGCCCGGGGCGAGAAGCAGCATATCGCCCGCTCCGAGGAGGTGCTCGGCGCCGGTTGCGTCAAGGATTGTCCTGGAATCGATCTTCGAGGACACCTTAAAGGAGATACGGGTCGGGAAATTGGCCTTGATCAATCCCGTCAGCACATCGACAGAGGGCCGCTGGGTGGCGAGTATAAGATGGATGCCCGCTGCCCTCGCCATCTGCGCGAGCCGGGCGATGGCCGTCTCCACATCTTTTGAGGCAACCATCATCAAGTCCGCCAGTTCGTCTACAATTACAACAATATACGGAAGCTTTTCAGGGGAATGTTTGTTGTAGGAATCAAAATTTTTCACCTTGGCCTCTTCAAGAAGCCTGTAGCGGCGTTCCATCTCCCGCACCGCCCAGTTCAAGGCCCGTGAGGCAAGGCGCGGGTCGACAACGACCGGATGGAGAAGATGTGGAATGCCTTCATACCCTGACAACTCAATCCGTTTCGGATCAACCATCAGGAACCGCACTTCGGCCGGCGTGGCGTTGAAGAGAATGGAGGCGATAATCGTGTTGATGCCGACGCTCTTGCCGGCGCCTGTGGCTCCGGCGATGAGCAGGTGCGGCATTTTCGCGAGGTTGTCCACCGCCAGATTGCCGACCACGTCAAGTCCAAGGGCAATGCTTAGTTTATCAGAATTTTTCCTGTAATTCTCGGCCCCAATCAAATCGCGTATATAGACGATCTGCCGCTTCTCGTTTGGTATCTCAATTCCCAATGCCGCCTTCCCGGGCACCGACCCCACCACCCGCACCGATTTGGCCCGCATGCCGAGAGCAAGATCATCAGCCAGATTGACGATTTTATTGATTTTCACGCCTGGAGCGGGAGCATATTCATAGGTTGTCACCACAGGGCCGGGAGATATCCCAACGACCTTGCCGGAAACCCCGAAATTCCCCAGTTGCTCTTCCAGTTGCCGGGAAATCTTATAATAGGCTTCCTTGGTCATCTTCTCCTGCACCTGCGGATTGGTATCCAAAAGAGAGAGCGGCGGCAACTGCCAGTCTCCACGGGCCAGCGGTCTGGCAGAGCCCTTCTCATCCCGGCTGGAAACCGCGGTAGGTCCTGGCAATTCCTTGACTATCGGCACACTGGCGGTCGGCTGCAAGGATATATCAACAACGGGCCTTTTCTCGCGACCGGCCCGGAGAGTGACCTTTTCCGCTATATTCCCAGCTCTATTGTCCTGGTCGCGTGGCGACCTTCCCAGAAGAAACAGCAATGCCCCAGCTGCCGTCCGCCACAGGAATACGGCCAGGCTATACGGCGAAAACCGGGTTGAGAGCATAAGAGAGAGGAGAAAGACAAGAGAGAGGAAAAGAATTGTCCCCGGCCCGCCGATAACCGATTCGAGATAGGAAAAGGTCATTTTACCGAATATACCGCCCGATTCAATCAGCGGGGCATCCTTCAGGGCCAGAGAGGAAAGCAGGCCGCAGCAGGAGACAAGCGCACCGATAAGCCCTGCTGTGACATGAGGGAGCCGTTCGAAGGACATCCGGGGGCTGAAGAAAAAGAGGGCACAGAGAAGAAAAAGGGCAACAAAAAGATAGGCCCCCCAGCCGGTGAAGTTCATAAGTACCTGCGAGATAACCTCGCCTGTTTCGCCGCACCAGTTCTTCTCTGTTCCAAGAGACCGCGAAAGCAGACTGAGAAACAAGAAAAAGTCGAGGAATACTCCGAGGATAGCAAGCGATTCCTGCTTGAAACCCGGTCGCATTTTTTCCGTTGATACTGTCATTACCTTCGCCGCGCTCCCGAAAAAAGCATCTCAATACCTTACCAATCTATCCGTCTGATATAATGGGAATAGACTGAAAATGCAAGATTGCCGGCCGGGCAAATCATCAGCCCCGGAGGATTTTTCTTACCGCGTCAAGCACGCCATTTATAAAGGAAGGTGACTCATCACCGCCGAAGCGCTTGGCGATCTCAACCGCCTCATTGATGGCGACCTCATCCGGAACATCGTCAATATAGAGCATTTCACACACCGCCAGCCTCAGCACATTCCGGTCTGCGGCAGCGATTCTCGGAAGACGCCAGTTGATCGCGGCCTGCGCGATCAGATCATCGATCCGACTCTTATTGACCATGGTTTGTTGGAGCAATTCAAGGGCATAAGGACGCCCCTTCTTGCTGATCTGAAAAAGACCACAGAAATGTACAAATCGCTCCTGGATATCCTCAAGACCGGTATCGGATCCAGGGGAAAAATCATCCTGAAAAAGAAATTGCAGAGCGGCCTCACGTGCCTGTCGACGAGTTCCCATAGAATAGTAAAAAAATATTAGAAACGCGGTCATCTCAGCCGACCTTTTAGCAGGGTCGGCCCTTATGGTTCCGGAAGCCGTTGAATGAAAAGGAATTCCACTCTCGAAGGAGCGGTGCAACTCAGGAGCCGTTCAGAAAATAGCCGGTATCTTTCCGGCAATCCCGAAACAGCTCCTTATGCCGGTCACCCGAAGATTTCTATATGGCGGCTTAGAGAAGATTTCCAATGAGATTGGCCATTTCGATAGCGGCGACAGCCACCTCAGCGCCTTTATTCCCAGCCTTGGTGCCGCTGCGCTCAATGGCCTGCTCAATAGTCTCGGTCGTCAGGACCCCGAAGAGAACCGGCACCCCGGTTTCCAGACCAACCTGGGCGGAACCTTTGGACACCTCATTGACCACCACGTCGAAGTGCGGGGTGGCGCCACGGATCACCACACCGAGACAGATCACCGCGTCATACTTCTGAGACCCAGCCATTTTCTTGGCAATGAGAGGAATCTCAAAGGCCCCCGGCACTCTGGCGACATCGATATCCGATGCCTGGGCACCCGAACGCTCGAGCGTGTCAAGCGCCCCTTCCAGAAGTTTTTCAGATATAAAGGAATTAAACCGGGCAACAACAATCCCGAACTTCTTTCCATCGGCCTTCAGATTTCCTTCGATAAAATTCGCCATTCTTTCTCACCGGAATTTAAGTAAATACCAAGTCATATATAAAAACGCAAGAGGGGGTCAATCCGTCACTTCGATGAGATGCCCCATTCGATCCCGTTTGCACTGGAGATAGTCTCTATTCTCGGGATTTGCTTCGATTTCGATCGGATATCGGGCGACCACGGCAATGCCATAGCCTTCAAGTCCAACGATCTTTTTCGGGTTATTGGTCAGCAGGGCCATTTTTCTGACCCCAAGGTTCCGGAGGATCTGGGCGCCGATTCCATAGTCTCTGAGATCCGCCTTGAAACCAAGCTTGAGATTAGCCTCGACGGTATCCATGCCCTGGCTGTCCTGAAGATGGTAGGCCTTGAGCTTGTTGACAAGACCGATCCCCCTCCCCTCCTGCCGCATATAGAGGATGATTCCACATCCCTCCTGATCGATCATCTTCATCGCCGCATTCAGCTGCAGTCCGCAGTCGCAGCGGGAAGAACCGAAAACATCTCCGGTCAGGCATTCGGAGTGGACACGCACCAGAACACGTTCGGCCTTGGCGATATCTCCCTTGACCAGGGCCAGATGCTCGTGCTCGTCGACATCATTGGTATAGACGATGGCGGTGAATTCTCCGGCATGCTCAGTCGGAACCCTTGCCTCAGCGGCCCTGTGCACCAGGATATCCTGGCGCAGGCGGTACGCAACCAGATCGGCGATAGTCGCAATCCTCAGTCCATGCCTGGCCGCGAATATTTCCAAGTCGGGCATCCTTGACATCGTGCCGTCTTCGTTCATAATCTCGCAGATGACCCCGGCTGTGGTCATGCCGGCTAGCCGGGCAAGATCCACCGATCCCTCGGTCTGTCCTGTCCGCACCAGGACTCCGCCTTGTTTGGCCCGCAGCGGGAAAATATGACCGGGACTGACCAGATCTTCCGGCCTGGCATCCGGGGCCACCGCCACCTTAATGGTGCGGGCCCTGTCTGCTGCGGAAATACCCGTGGAAACCCCGGTCTTAGCCTCAATGCTGATAGTGAAGCCGGTCCCGTAGGGAGAGCGGTTATCCCTGACCATCATCGGCAATCCTAATTTATCCACAAGATCGGGACTCAGGGTCAGACATATCAGGCCACGACCATGGGTTGCCATAAAATTGATCGCCTCATCGGTGACTGCCTCGGCCGCCATGCAGAGATCGCCTTCGTTTTCCCGATCCTCATCATCGACCAGGATAACCATTTTCCCGGCCCTGATATCTTTTACCACTTCTTCAATTGAGCTTACTGCCATAATATTCACATGATAAGGATAATTAAATAATTCGCGGCCGACCTATCTGAAAAAACCATGTTCCACGAGAAAGGCGGCATCGATGCCACGACCATCTGCCTCTTTGCCGACATCCGCCAAGGGTTGGGGCACAAGGAGCTTTTCGACATATTTACCGATAATATCCAGCTCTATATTTACCAATCCGCCAACCTGCAGGGAGCCAAGGGTCGTCATCTTCAGGCTATGGGGGATGATCGAGACGGAAAACTCACCCGGCGAGCAGGAATTGACGGTAAGACTGATTCCGTCCACGGCAATCGATCCTTTCTCAACAATATAACGACCCAGTTCTTTGGGCAACGAAAAGGTGAAGAGAGTGTAACTGCCGAGAGGTTTTCGCTCCCTGACGGTGGCAATGCAATCGACATGCCCGGAAACAAGATGCCCGCCCAATCTGTCGGAAAGCCTGAGGGCCCGTTCCAAATTGACGAGATCACCGCTGTTCAGCCGTCCCAGCCGGGTGCGCGACAAGGTTTCGGGAGAGACATCGGCACTGAAACGACGGCCGGCAATGTCATAGGCCGTCAGACACACCCCATTGACGGCAATCGACTCGCCCTCATGGGGGTCGCTGAGCGCAAAACCCGCCTCGAGGTCGAAGGCCAGTCCTCCGCCGATCGCCCTTTTCCCTAGTAGCCTGCCCTCCCCCTCAATAATCCCAGTAAACATCGAGATTCATTCCGCCCGAATCAGGCAGCCTCTTCCAGTTCTCTGGCCTTCTTCAAATACCCCTCGGCAGTGGTACGATGCTGAAAGTTCTGGTGAATCGAGGCCACTGTCCGGTAGGCATCCGCAGCCTTGGCCTTTTCGCCGGCAGCCAGATAGATTGTGGCCATCTCTTCCATGACCTTGATGGTCCCCCGCGGGTCGTTGTTCATATAATACCTGTCGAGCAGGTCGAGACAGACCGTAATGGCCTGAGAATAATCCTTCAACCCGCAGTATATCTCAACAAACTGTTTCTGCAGGGCGATCTGGCTCATGGGGTCCTGCAATTTCTCACAGATCTCCCAGGCCCGCTGATAATGTCTTTTTGCCTGCTCATATTCCTTTCGAGCCAGGCAGACATGCCCCAGCTGGTTGGATGCATTGGCGATACCGGCCTCATCTCCCTTTTCTTCATAGCCCAAAAGGGCATTGTGCAAGGAAACCGCGGCCTGGCCGTAATTATGGCTTTCCAACAGCCGTTTTCCTTCTTCGTAATCGGCCACTACCGGATCGGCAGGCTTTTTGTTTTTTCCATCTGCCGCCAGCGGGGCAATGGAACTGATATCCTGTAAAGGTGTCGTCATGATATCTTTCCTCCATGTATTGCCGCGACCGCCCTGGCGGCCTCAGCGGCAACTGTGGTTTTGCTTGCCACTCCATTTTCCCAGGTGGTCAATTCTGCTTGATCGTCCTTCAAGGCCATCAACTGCAGGGCCGCCTCCGTCGCCCTGATGCGACCGAAGAGACGGGCAATAAGGCCGCGGATCCGGGGATCGGGATGCTGCAGAAAGTGGAACAGGTTGAAAAAGGGAGTATCACGAATGAGGTCCGGACGTTTCAGGGCGATCTCCGCCATGGCCCAGACAGCCTGAACCTGGGTCGAGGCCTCTCCTAAATGTCTCAGGAGATAACGGGTAAAGGCCCCGAAGATATCGGGACGTCCGGCAATCACGTATCCTATGGTTTCCACCATACCCCACGGGGTGGCGGCGGAATCCGAACAAGCCTCAAAGAGACGGTGCAGAAGCTCCGACACCTGGCCGGGTTCCCGGCTTGCCACCCGGGAACTGACCTGGCCGATAATCCAGGCAGTACGCCACCGTTCTTCCTCGGCAGGGTTGTAGAGCAGCCGCTGCATCAGGCGCAGGGTCTTCTTGTCATCGAAACAGAGCCCCACCAGGAGATCGATATCAGTGCGATCGAACAGTTCCTTGATCAGCTGCTTGGTGGCTTTCTGCCGTTTCCGCTTTTTATCGGGAGGAGGCTCAACCACCGGACGGGATGCTGGATCAGAGGACAGCGAAGCGTCGACCTGCTGGTTTTTCTTTTCCTTGAGACAGCCGACCAGTTCCGACATCTCGGTATGCAGACGGACAAAATACAGTACCCCACGGACCGGGCGGCCATCGATATTCTTAATATCAATAACCTGATGGGTTACCTCATCATAGTTTTCGACCCGTCCGGTCAGATAATCATCTTCCGGCATCAGCTCCCAGGCGAGATCCCAGTTGTCCCCGCAGGCGTAGACCAAGGCCTCGACCATCGCAGCACCGACATTGTGGCCGGTGGGGTCGCAGGTGTATACCGCCCCGCACTGGCAGGACCCGACCGGAAACTCGGTCATTTTGCGGGTCGGCGCCTCTGTCGCCCGCCCGACCTGCTGTCCGCAAAAGGGACACCAAGGACTTTTCTTAATCTTTCCTTTTGCCATACAAACTCGTTTTCCCCGCTCTCGCCCGGATCTGGTCTAATTCAGTTTTTCCCGCAGACGCGCGAAAAAATTGGGATCGACGGAATATCCCAGCTCCTTGGCCTTTTCCAGATGCTTCAGAGCATCCGCATAGTCTCCACTGAAATACAGGGCCACCGCAAGATTATTATGCCCAAGAGGTGAGTCGGGTTCCAGTTCAAGACCTTTGCGGGCTGCGGCCAGAGCCCTCTGGTCCTCGCCTTTCATGGTCAAAAGCGAAGTCAGATTCATCCATACTGTAGCGAGCTTGGGATTATATTGGATGGCCTTTTCATAGGCATCCAGGGCCTTTTCCAAATCGTTGCGCTGCTGCCAGATAAGTCCGAGATTGGCATAGGCCTGAGCGCCTTCCGGATGGACGGTAATGGCCTGCTCATTGAGCTTCTGGGCCTTGACAAGATCGCCAAGACCGAAATGGATCGCCCCGAGGTTGATCATGGCATCGCCATTCAACGGGTCAATTTCGATGGCCTTTTCCAGGGCCTTGATCGCCTCCTGCGTTTTACCCGCCTTCATATAGACCAAGCCGAGATGATGAAAGGCGGTGACCGACTGGGGATGCTCCAGGCACTTTTTCTCGAGTTCAGCTATTACCTTCGGCAAATCTTCCTGCAACTGTTCTGACATGACATATCCTCAACGTTCGTGTTCAAACCCTCAACATATCCTCTACGAAATCCCGCTTGCCACATAGGCAGATGAACAGCCGGGAGAAGTGGATTTCTGTTATAATTCCTATCCGTCAGAAAGGTTTTTCACTTTCCTTCGGGCGCCTACACTATAGACACCTTCAGCTCACTTGCAAGGAGAAAATAGACGGCCCCGCACCGACAGAGCGTTTCTGAAAGTCTCAGAGAAGGGCTCCTTGGCTGCAGGCTGTCATCAACTCCTTCTGCTGTTCGGCAAGCACTTTTTTGGCCAGCACGACGTCTCTGGCGATCTGCGCGGCGAGTTCACCGGCACCTGAGAATTTTTGTTCACCTCGCAGAAATTTCAACAGATTGACCTTGATCGGTTTGCCATATATATCCTGATTGAAATCAAAGATGTGAGTCTCGGCTACGAGATCCTGGCCGCCGAATGTGGGATTATGCCCGATGTTCAGGACTCCGCCGTAACATTTTCCCTCGCAGATGACCTGCGAGACATAGACCCCATGCCTGGGCACCAGATCATCCGGATCGACCTTGAGATTGGCCGTGGGGAAGCCGACCTCCTTGCCACCACGCTGTTTCCCGACCTGGACCTCCCCCCGGATCTGATACGGCCGACCGAGAAGCCTTCCCGCCTCTTCCATCTGCCCCTCGGCAACAAGCTGCCTGATCCTGGTGGAACTGACCAGGACACCGTCGAGATAATAGGCCTCCACCACGGTAACCGGAAATCCCTTTCGCCTGCCCTGCTCCCTGAGAAAGTTGATGTCGCCGGTCCGCCCCTTGCCGAAGGCATAATCATAGCCGACCACCAGTTCCTGCACGCCGATACGGCGGATGAGAATGTCATCGACAAAATGTTCGGCCGAGGTTGCAGCGAATTCGAGGGTGAAAGGAACTATAAGCAGGACATCTATGCCGGCCATGCGGATAAGCTCTATCTTCTGCTCGCAGCTTGAGATCAGTTTTATTCCCCCGGGCCGGAGAATCCGCAACGGGTGCGGCTCGAAGGTAATGGCCAGACTCGTTCCCTTGCGTTTATAGGCCCTGCCGGCCACCTCCGCGAACAGCATCTGATGACCGAGATGCACTCCATCGAAGTTGCCGATAGTAACGCAGGCATTGGCAAATGGTTCAACAATTTCCTCGACCTTTCTACAAATCTTCATATTTTCAACAATAACTGTTCTTTTTTCGGTCCCGACACAAGAATGTCTTGACAAACTCAGGCTCAGGAAGCATATTCATCCCCGTTGCCGAAGTGGCGGAATTGGTAGACGCGCTAGGTTCAGGGTCTAGTGGGGGTATCCTCGTGCGAGTTCGAGTCTCGCCTTCGGCACCAAATGAACATCCAGAGACTTCCCCTGAAGTCCATAAAGCCCGCGACCGTAAAAGGTTTGCGGGCTTTTTTTGTTGTTTCAGCCATCGTGCGCCACCTTCATCCTGTTTCCAACCAGATGAGGTACGGGTTGGCAATGCGGGTATATTCACGGCAGCCGGATAAAAAGACTGCACGCCTGTTGTTCTTCGAGCAGCAGAAACCTCTGCTGCTCCCCAACGCAGGTTGATGAGGATGTATCAACACCGGAAGCCGAGACAATACCCGGAAACCGCCACCAAGTCAACAGCCAGGGCCTTTCTCTCAAATCCTTTAAGACCCCATATTTCCAGCTTTTTCTTTCATTATTCCTGGCTTTTCCCCGCCTTATCGCCGTACTTCCATCATTTCCTATCATATCGCTTGCCCGGATACCCCAAAATACCATCATCCCTCCGGCGGTCATACGCTCCAGCCTTATGCAGGCCATCCGCCGCTGGTTCGTAAATAAAGGCCGCGGGGACAACGATACAGATCGGGCATCAGAAATATTCCCTCCTCTCACCAAATTCCCGTGTAAAACTGAGTGGTCGGAAAGTGAGGCGGAGGCGGAAACTATTGGAAATACGCTTCCTATCTATCCCTTGACTGGTGATGCAAAAAAACCTATTATGGCAGCAGATTTCCAACCGCCTCTTCTCTCGAGCACTGTCGATTGATTTAGCGCATTATATTTTATCTAAATTTCCAAGGAGTTAAGAATGCTTGAACTCAAAAAAGGTGACGACATTCTTGCCGTTGTGGGTGACATCACCTCTATCGCCGCCGCCAGAGCGATATTCGAAAAAAGGCTGGATTCAATCGATCTGGACAAACTCTCCAGGATCACCAATGAAGAGGCCCTGATCAAGATAGCCAACGCGATCTCGATCTGCAACCCGGACAGCATCTTCATCAATACCGGCAGCCCTGAGGATGTTCAATGGATACGTGAGTATGCCCTCAAAACGGGTGAAGAAAAAGCACTCGCTAAAAAGGGTCATACCATCCATTTCGACCTCCCGGAAGACCAGGCCCGGCTCGTTAATCAGACGTACTACATCATCAATGAAGGCGAGAATATGAGCTCGCTGGCCAAATCGATTCTCCGTTCCGAGGCCCTGGCCTATGTGCAGCAACATATGCGCAATATCATGCGGCAGAAAGTAATGATGGTAGGTTTCTACAGCCGCGGCCCGGTCGGTGCCGCCGCAGCCCAACCGGCAATCGAGATTTCCTCTTCGGGCTACGTGCTCCATTCAGCGGAGCTCCTCTATCGCAACTGTTATGCCGATTTTGACGCTGAGGCCATTCGGGTCGGCCTGTTTTACACAAACCTGCACGCAGAAGGCCCGAACAGGTCTGAAGATGTCCCCAATGCCAGGATCTTTATGGACCGAAGCTGGATGACAACCTATTCCACCTTCTGCACCTATGCCGGCAACACCCTGCTGCTGAAGAAAGGTAATCATCGCTTCACCGTGGACTATGTCACCTATTACAAGGTGGAAGAACAGCTTTCCGAGCATATGTTCATCACCGGCCTGACGGGTCCGGGAGGTCGCAAGACCTTTTTTGCCGGGGCAGCTCCTTCCGGCTGCGGCAAGACCACCACGGCCATGGTCGGCAGCCATTTTATCGGTGACGACCTTGCCCAGCTCTGGATAGAAAAGGACGGTACATTACGGGCTATCAATCCCGAGAAGGGTATCTTCGGCATCGTCGAGGATGTTAACCTCGAAGGCGACCCCTACCTCATGAATTGCCTGCGGGGGGAAGGAACCGAGGTGATCTGGTCGAACGTGCTCATCGACGCTGACGGTGTTCCTCACTGGGTTGGTCATGGAGAAGATGCACCGCAGCGCGGCGCCAATTTCCAGGGCGAATGGTACGAAGGCAAGGTGGACCACCAAGGCAACGTGGTTCCCATGTCGCATAAGAATTCGCGCTGCACCCTTGTCGCCTCGGCCATCGCCAACCATGCCACCGATATAGCTGAAGACCCGCAGGGAGCCCCGGTCAAGATCATCACCTACTCGGGAAGGGACTCCGACACCATGCCGCCGGTCTGGGCGGCGAGAACCGCCGACGAAGGTGTGGTTATCGGAGCCTCGATTGTCTCGAAGGCTACGGCGACCGAGGTCGGGGCCACCGGCGTTCGCCGTCAGCCGTGGGCCAACGCCCCTTTTATTCCCGGCGCCCTGGCCGATTACATGGCAGCCCAGTTCACCTTCTTCAATTCTCCGAAGTTCAGCGACGAAGGCCGACCGGTGATGGCGGGCCTGAACTACTTTCTGACCCACGAGAACAGAAACGGTCCCGGCAAGGGTCTGCTTGGCGAAAAAAGGGATGTCAAGGCCTGGCTCAGCTGGCTCGAATTATTCGCCCACGGCGAGGTCACCGGGGTGTCCACGCCTATCGGCATCCTTCCGAAATATGCTGACCTGAAACCGCTCTTTGCATCCATCGGCAAGGACTATCCGAAGTCCCTCTATGACATGCAGTTCGCTCTGTATGTCGACAAAATTATCGACCGCATCGACATGCAGTATGAGTCATACAGCAAAGAGCCCGATATTCCGCAAACACTCTTTGAAATCTACACCCGCCAGAAGGCTGAACTGATCCTCCTGAGGGAGAAGTTCGGATCGGTGCTCGCCATCGATTCCCTGGCCTGAACGGACAGACCGCCTCCTTTCCGGATACCGTTTCCTCCGTTGAAACGGTATCCGGGATTTTCCTCCTGCCAGAACAGACATCGCGTCCTGCCCCGCTCTTTGCACTTTCCTTTTTCTGGTTTCCCAACCCAGGTTTTCTTACCCACCTCATCCCGATAATACCCTCGATCATCGTCTGCCGGCGACGACAACGCCAGGCATTTTTACAGCAACCTCCTGACTGTTTCATGATGTTTAACGACCTCCCCGGTATCGAAAAGCAGCAGATTCGAAAATATTCACAGGTCACGGAAGGCGGTGGAGAACCCTTCCTGGTGTCGATTTGATTTGCAATCTCGATGAGGAGTACTTATGTTCTTCGTGCCGTTTGATCTTCGGGTAATTCCAGATGAAAGAATGCCTTTTCGGCGAAATTGCCCCAGGCTTTTCAGCCTCAGCCGGTGATCAGCCTCTAACCAGACAGACACATCAGATCAGGAGAAATCGTTTATGTCCAATCAAGATCAACAGCCACCTTGGGGAAGAAGGAACAAACCGCAAACCCCAGAGGAATTCGTGGCCCAGCTGATTAAAAAACTGCAGGAATTCTTCTCCGACGTCAAGAAACCATCCCCGGAAGGTCCACAAAACGGCAACTCGACCGGGAGCCCCGGCAATCCCTTTGCCAATGCAAGCAGGATCCTGACAGTCCTGATGGTGCTGATCGTCCTGCAGGGCGTTTACCTGTCGTTTTTCAAAATTTCCCCCGGCGAAGTGGGCGTTATCCTGCGTCTGGGGCAATACTTTCGCACCACGACATCCGGACTTCATTTCAAGATCCCTTATGTTGACACCCTCTACAAAGTAGACACGGAAAATATCAGAAAGGAAGAGTTCGGCTTTCGTACTCGGATGCCGGGTCAACCCACCTTCGACCGGGCCGGTTACGAAACAGAGTCCCTGATGCTGACAGCCGACAAGAATGTCATCAATGTCGCCTGGATCGTCCAATATAAGGTCAACGAACCCTATTCTTTCCTCTTTGAAGTGCAGAACGTGCAGCAGGCCGTGCGTGACGCCTCGGAAAGCGTCACCAGACGCATAGTCGGCAACATGGACTTCGATTATGTCCTCAGCTACCGCGAACTCCTGGCCGCCGAAGTCAGGAAGGAATTGCAGGCATTGCTTGATAAACTGAAGGCAGGTGTGGGTATCGTGACCGTCCAGTTCCAGGACATCAATCCCCCTGATACGGTGAAGCCGGCCTTTAACGAAGTCAACGAGGCCGACCAGGACATGAAGCGCCTAGTCAACGAGGCCCAGGAGACCTATAACCGGGTCATCCCCAAGGCGAGCGGCGATGCCAAGAAAATCATCCAGGAATCCTACGGTTATGCCGCCGCCAGGGTAAATGAGGCAAAGGGTGAGACGGAAAGATTTACCGATATTCTCAAAGAATACAAAAATGCCCCCGATGTCACCCGGAAACGGATGTATCTTGAGACCATGCAGGAGGTATTGCCCAACGTCCAGTCGGTCTATGTCATCGATAAGGACCAGCAGTCGCCGCTTCCGTTGCTGAATATCACCGGCGCCAAAGATCTGTCAGCTCCCCCGACTAAATAGACGATTACCTCCAAAGGAAACCCGTATGAAACATATAGTGCGATTAATTCTCATAGGCCTCGTTCTTCTGACGATCATCGTCGTCTATGACGGCTTTTACATCCTCGAGGAAGGAAAACAGGTGGTTGTCACCCAGTTCGGCGCACCGGTCGGCACCCCGGTGACAAAGGCCGGAATCCACTTCAAGCTCCCCTTCGTCCAGGTCACCAACACCTTTGAAAAAAAGATTCTGATCTGGGACGGCGAGCCGAATCAGATCCCGACCAACGACAAGACCTACATCTTTCTCGATGTCACCGCCCGCTGGCGGATCACCGATGCCCTGAAATTCATGCAGGCGGTGAAGAACGAGACAAAGGCCCAGTCCATGCTCGACGATATCATCGGCGGTACGGTGCGCGACCTGGTAAACAAAAACGACCTTATCGAGATCATCCGCAGTTCCGACTGGTCGCCTGAAGAGATGTCGCCGACCACCGACAATATCGGCACAAAGCCAAAGCAGGGCCGCGACAAGATCGCCATCAGCGTCCTTGAACAGGCGGCAAAGATCACCCCGCAGTACGGCATAACCCTTATCGACGTGATGATCAAACGGGTCAATTATATCGATTCCGTTCAGCTCACGGTCTATAACAGGATGATCTCGGAACGGAAACGAATCGCCGCGGAAAAGCGTTCCCTCGGCGAAGGGCAGAAAGCAGAGATCCTCGGCAAGGTTGACAGGGAATTGAAGCAGATCATCTCTGAGGCCAATCGCGAAGCCACGGCTATCCGCGGCAAGGCCGATGCGGAGGCAACCAGGATCTATGGCCAAGCCTATACCCAGGATCCGGAGTTTTATGCCTTCCAGAAGACCTTGGAGAGCTATAAATCCGCGGTCGGCAAGAACACCTCGCTGGTCCTGTCCTCGGATTCGGATCTCTACCAGTACATGAAGAGTATTTCCGGAAAGCAACAATAATCAAAGGACGGAAGAAGGGCCGGGGAAATCCCCCCTTCTTCCGCACCCCTCACCTGCCAGGGCAGATCAAGGATTCTTGCCCTCAATCTCCTCGAGCCCGTCACCGGCACTGGGATAGGCGGGGGCCTGCTGCCGACTGAAACGGATACGGCCTTTGTCGATCAGCAGGCGGTGGAATCTGCCGACCTCTTCTTCATCGTCTATCTCCGCCACTCCCAACAGGTCAAAACGGCAGTTGCAGCGGTTCATCTGGCCTTGACACCAGGGACATACCTCAACCGGGCAGCCGAATTGATGATACTCCCCCTCAAGGACCGAGCAGACCGGGCACTTTGCCCTGCCAGACGCACCCGGCGAACCGTAATCTTCCAACTCCCGGACTGACTGGCAGGCCCTGCGGAAATCTGCATGGGCCGGATAACCGAAAAAGTCCAGGGCATCCTCTTCGATTTCCCGTCCGTTCTCGCCTATATAGAGCACCTGGCCAGCGTCGACCACATAGAGATAGTCGTAGGCATCGGTGAGCGCCGCAAGCAGGAGCACGCCCTGATTTGCTGCGAGCTCGACGATCCGGACGACCGGATCCTCCCGCACCTCCGGCAACGAGCGATAGAATTCCCGCAGGAGCCGCAGGGCAGGAATATCCTGCCGGTATCTCTCGACCACCATGGACGCCTCAGCGCATCTCTCCTCCGGGACCGCATACCGCAGGAACAGTTTAACCTCATCAATCAGTGTAGTAATTTTTTTCGATTTTTTCATATCAGTCATGCTGCTTTTTGCATATCTCAACACCCAGTAGAACCTTCCAGAAGATCAGGGATCCTCGCGAAATAACCATACCTTTTTCGACTCTTCGGCCACAGATTCTCCTGCCGGGCGCGGTAATGTTGCGTTACGGTTTGTTGTAAACATCAGGTCGCTCCCTCCGGTCACCTCGGTCTATCCCCCTCAATCCGACAATCCCCCTGTTCGCGGATGGAATCGGTTTAGGCGACTATTTCGCCAGACTCTGTCCGACCGTACAGTTGACCACAAGGGGCACGTCCAGAGGCATGGCCTTCTCCATCGTGGTCCTGATGATTTCCATGGTTGGATCCAGGCCCTCCGGAGGCAGTTCGAAGACCAGCTCATCGTGGACCTGCAGGAGCAGTCTTGCCGGCAGTCCTTCCTTGGCAATGACCCGGTCAACGGCGATCATGGCAAGTTTGATAATATCTGCAGCCGTCCCCTGGATCGGCGTATTGATCGCCATTCTCTCGGTAAATTCACGACGTACCCGATTGCTGCTGTCAATCTCCGGCAGGCTGCGGCGGCGGCCCAGCAGCGTGCTCACATACCCATCCTTTCTGGCCTGCGCGACAATCTCGCTCATGAACCTCTTGACTCCCTCATATAGCCTGAAATAACGGTCAATAAAGGTCTGGGCCTCTTTTCTGCCGATATTGAGCTGTTCGGAGAGTCCGTAGCTGCTCATGCCATAGACGATGCCGAAATTGATGCTTTTGGCCACCCTGCGCATCTCCGAAGTGATCAGCAGCGGCGACACCCCGAAGATTTCGGCCGCCGTTCGGGCATGGATGTCCTCACCGGCCCGGAAAGCAGAGAGCAGGGCCTGATCCTGCGAGTAATGGGCCAGGACCCGCAGGTCGACCTGCGAGTAGTCGGCGGCCAGAAACACCATACCCTTCGCCGGCACAAAGGCCTGGCGGATACGGTTGCCGTCCTCGGAACGGATGGGGATATTCTGCAGGTTCGGATTGCTGCTCGACAGACGGCCGGTGGCTGCGACCGCCTGGTTGAATGAGGTATGCACCCTGCCCGTTGCCGGGTCCTGCAGGCTGGCCAGTTTCTCCACATAGGTTGACTGCAGCTTGGCGAGAGTCCTGTAATCAAGGATGCGGGCCGGCAGATCATGTTTGTAGGCCAGTTTTTCCAGGACCTTGACATCGGTTGAGTAGCCTGTTTTGGTTTTTCTGCCATAGGGGAGATGCAGTTCATCAAAGAGTATCTGCCCCAGCTGCCGTGGCGAGTTGATGTTGAACTCTCTGCAGGCAAGGGCGTAAATCTGTTTTTCGAGGAGGATCATTTTCTGCGAAAATTCGCTGGAAAGTCCGGCAAGCACCTCAAGATCCACGGTTATGCCGCTTATCTCCATGCGGGCGAGAATCGGCATCAGGGGCATCTCGACCTCGTGAAAAAGCCGCTCAAGATTGTTCTCCTCAAGCCGCGGTTTATACTGACGCCAGAGCAGCAGGGCGGCATAGACATCCTCACAGCTGTACGCACAGGCCGCCTGGATATCGACATAGGAAAAACTGTCAGGGCGTTTGTCGCCCGCCACGACACTGGCAAACGAGGTCAGGCGTATTCCCTGTTCGAGCAGAAGATCATCGAGCTTATAGGAACGGCCGGCGGCCTCGATCAGATAGGCCGCGATCAGGGTGTCGAACAGCGGGCCTTCCAAGGCCAGACCGCAGGTCTGCAACAGTACCGTGTAATCGTATTTCAGATTATGGCCGACCTTGGGCAGACCGGCGGACTGCAGGAAAGGTTTGAGGTACCCGGCAACCAGCCCCATCTCCAGCTGTCCCTCCAGCGGCCGGCCGTCGCCATCGCGATGACCGATCGGGATATACCAGGCCCGCTCCAGGTCAACGCAGAGCGAAATGCCGACGAGTCCGGCCGTCCGGGCATCGACCGAGGTCGTTTCGGTATCGATGACCAGGAGCCTGGCGTCTTTCAGAACCTCCACCAGGTGCTCCAACTCCTCGATCGTCCGGACACAGGCGAAGCCTTGCTGCGGAACGGCCGTGAAGGTTTCGATCTCTTTCAACAGACTGTTGAATTCCAGTTCTCCGTAGATCTCCCGAAGCAGGCCCGTATCGGGACTGCCGAGACCATACTCGGCGATGCGGGTGGGCACCGGGACATCGGACTTGAGGCGGATAAGCTCGCGGGCAAGGAAAACGGCGTCACGGCCGTTTGCCAGTTTTTCGACCATCTTCGCCTGCGGCACCGTGTCGAGATGCTCATATATCTTCTCCAGGGAACCAAACTGGTTGATGAGTTTTTCCGCGGTCTTCGGGCCGATCCCGGCAACGCCGGGCACGTTGTCGGAACTGTCGCCGATCAGGGAAAAGCAATCCAGAAGCTGCGGCGGGCCGACATTGTATTTCTTCCGCACCTCAAGGGCATCCATCACCTTGTCCTGCATCGGATCCCACATCGTTACATCGTCATCGATCAGCTGCAGCAGATCCTTATCGCCGGAGACTATGACGACCCTGTGCCCTTCGCGGCGCAAACATTGTACGGCGGAGGCAATGAGATCATCGGCCTCAACGCCTGCCTGCTCGAGGACGCGAATATTGGCGGCCGCCACATACTGCTTGATATAGGGGATCTGCTCTGCGAGATCGGCAGGCATCGACGGCCTGTTCGCCTTGTACTCCCTGTAGATTTCATGACGGAAGACCGGCCCGCGGCTGTCGAAGGCAACCGCCGCAAAACGGGGGTTTCTTTCCCGGAACAGGCGCCTCAGGATGTTGATAAAGCCGAACACGGCATGGGTGGACATTCCTTTGCTGTTGGTCAAAGGGGCGATGGCATGATAGGCGCGATAGATATAGGCGCTGCCGTCGATGAGATAGATTTCTTCCTTCACTGCAGAGGGCTCCCGTTGCTTGACATTGTAGAGGTATTCTCCCGTTCCCGATGTGCCTCTATCTATACCGCATCACCAGCGCTCGCGCACCGGATTTCAGGGAACGTTTGGGAGGCCGGCGAGAAAAGACCGGTCCAGGGTACGAAAGGGATTCCGCATGGGGAATCGGCGCCGGCAACTCTCCGGAAAATACTTCGACGGTTCGCTGAAAATGCCAACGGCCGTGGGCTTCGCGCCCACGGCCGCAGATGTATCACTGCACTGCAATTTTGGAACTATCTGGCCGCCCGCACCCACGAGGCCTGCGGTCCTTTGTCACCGGTGGTTTCCCCGAAGATGACGCTATCCCCCTCCGACAATTGATCCATATTGATATCTTTCAGTGCATTTTCATGAAAGTAGATTTCCCGTTCATCGTTTGAGGTTATGAAACCGTAGGATTCATGGGGGGACACCTTCCTGATGATGCCAACTTTATCGCCAACCTGACCGGTCTCGTTCTGTTTCACGGTCTTGTCGCGCTTCTTCCGCAGGATTTCCTTGAGCTGGGCTGTAAGAACATCGAAGGCTTCTATCAGCAGGGGCCGCACTCCCTCGCCCCTCCTGACCACGACAGCGGTATCGTTTGGTATGGTGGCAACCAGTTTGACCTCAAAACCTCCCTCTTTATGAGACATGGTGGCTTCAATACTGACGCGAAGATGAAGGACGTAATTTGCATAGAAACGTACGAGTTTCTCTTTTTCCTCCTCGATCTTGTCCTGCCAGCTTTTTCGCAACTCCACATTCCGGGCCTCGATCTTCAGTTCCATATAGTTCCTCCGTGAAAAGCTCCGACAGTGATTCAGGATCACCGTCACATCCAAGTGCCCGCGGGCACCTTCCCAAGGCAGACCATCGTCCCCGGCATCGGCGGCAGTATCGGGACGCTGCAGGCATCATGCAAAAATGACCTGTCTTTAGCCTTATTATATTCCCCTTCACATGATAATCAAGTAAAGCACTTCGCTTTTTCTCCAGTCATTTTCAATATCTGGCAATTTGCATTTAAATTCGCGGGAGATATGGCGAATGCCGCCAAAATCCGGTACAATAAAAAAATTTAACAACGATGGAGACACTCGGAAGGAAGGATGATGCAGGGACAGCGAACGGGGGTACTTCTCCTCAACATGGGAGGCCCGGAAAAACAGGAAGATGTCGCGCCTTTCCTGTTCAACCTTTTTTCAGACCGGGAGATCATCCGGCTCGGACCGAGTTGGCTGCAGATCCCCCTTGCCTGGTATATCTCGCGCCGAAGGGCCGGGACCAGCCGCAAGGCATACGCCCGGATCGGTGGCGGCTCTCCTTTAAAAAAGCTCACTCTGCAGCAGGCACAATGCCTGCAGGACAGTCTCAGGGACGAAGGGGAGTATCATGTCACCCTCGCCATGCGCTATTGGCGGCCGCGAGCCGCAGAGGCGCTCACCACCCTCCGTTCACAAGGGATAGAGAGGGTTCTCGCCCTTACCCTCTACCCACACTTCTCGCGGGCAACCACCGGTTCGTCAATCAGCGAACTCAAACAGGAGATGGCCCGTTCCTGTCCGGAACTGCCGTTGACAATTATCGATTCCTGGCCGGATCACCCTCTTTATATCGAAGCCCTCGTCGCCTGCATCGAACAGGGCCTGCAGCGCTTTGCGACCAACGAGGTCCAGATCGTCTACAGTGCCCACAGTCTGCCGGTCTCGTTCATCAACGAGGGGGACCCCTATGTCGAGCACCTGCTCAGGACAATCCGGGCCGTTGAACGGAAAACAGGGCGACCAGGCAGGCTCTGCTATCAGAGCCGAAGCGGCCCGGTCGAATGGCTTTCCCCCTCCACCCCGGAAATGCTCGAAACACTCGCCGGTGAAGGGCTGAAAAACATCCTTATGGTCCCGATCAGTTTCGTCTCCGACCATATAGAAACGCTCTACGAGATCGATATCCTCTATAAAAACCAGGCGGAAAAACTCGGCATGCGTCTCCTCTCGAGCCCTTCCCTCAACGCCCACCCCTCATTCATCGCCTGTCTCAAGGATCTGGTCATACGGAGCGGGATGTAGCGCCAGCCGCAGACGTCAGTCGCGAATACCCTCGAAACCTTGTCCCCTCAGCCCTGGAACCGGCGCATTCGGATATTCATCAGAATGGCGAGCCCGACCATGGTGGTCAGCAGCGAAGAGCCTCCATAGGACACGAGAGGCAACGGAATGCCGACCACGGGCAGAAATCCCAGGATCATCAGGATATTGATGACGGCCTGCCAGAAGATCAGGATGACGATACCGAAGGCCAGCAGCACACCAAACCGGTCCCTGGCATTCATCGCGATATACAGGCCCCAGATGAGCATGAAGAAATAGATGCCGAGGAAAACCAGGCTGCCGACAAACCCCCACTCCTCTCCCCAGACCGAAAAGGCGAAGTCGGTGTGTCGCTCCGGCAGGAAATGTAGATGTCCCTGCGTCCCTTCCAGGTAGCCCTTGCCGAACTTTCCGCCGCTGCCGACTGCAATCTTTGATTGCAGGATCTGGTAGCCGTTGCCCATGGGATCTTGTTCAGGGTTGAGAAAAGTCTGAATCCGCTGTTTCTGGTAGGGTTTGAGCACCTTTTCCCAGGCGAACAGAATCATGACGATTGCTGTACTTCCGAGAATGACGTAGGTCGACATCTTAAGCCGGACAAAGACCGTCATCGAGACGAAAAGAATGGCCAGCATCATCGCCGTCCCGAGATCGGGCTGCAGCAGGATGAGCAGAAAAGGGAAGGCGGTCAGCAGAATCGGCACGATCAGCTGTTTCAGCGAATAGCCGTCGAGGACCTCTTTTCTGGAATAATAACTGGCCAGAGTGATGACCAACATCAATTTGGCCGGTTCCGACGGCTGGAGTTTGAAAAATCCGAGATTGATCCAGCGCTGTGAGCCGTTCGCTTCATGACCGATAAAAAAGGCGAGGAAGAGGAGGAGAATGATCAGGATATAAATGGGGTAATTCCAGAACAGCAGTTCCTGGTAATCGATACTGATGACAACGAGAAATACTACGAAACCGGCGAAGAAAAAGAGCGCTTGTTTGAGATACGGCGCCCCTGCAGACTGCGGCGGATAGGATGCGCTGTAGAGATTGCACAAGGCCATTGTCCCAACAAGCAGCAGCAGGATCAGCAGGACATAATCAAAATTTGCCAGCAGTCTTCTATCGATGCGGATCATTTTTCACCACCTCCCGGTTTCATTGAACCAGACAAACCAGACGCACACCCGAATCCCCGATCATGGCTCCACCTCGGCGACCGTTTCGTCCACCGTGGGGATGCGACCCTTGAAATATTCTTTCATGACTGCCGTCGCGATCGGGGCGGCCCCTGAACCGCCATGCAGACCGTGTTCAACCAGGACCGTCACGGCTATCTCAGGATCTTCGGCCGGCGCAAAACTGGTAAACCAGGCATGATCCCGGAATTTATACGGTATATTCGCTTCCTTCAGGTGCCTGTAGGCGGCAACCTTGACCACCTGGGCGGTGCCGGTCTTGCCGGCGACTGTTATCCCTTCGATTTTGGCGCCGCGGGCCGTGCCGTGCGGGCCGTTGACGACCCCGATCAGCCCCTGCCGGATGAGTTCCATATAGTTGTCCAGACCTTTGATTTCACCTATCAGTTCAGGCTGGAACCTTGCCATGACGGTGCCGTCCGGATCGGTGACCTGCTCGACCAGCTGAGGTCGATACAGTTTTCCGCCGTTGGCCAGGGTCGCCGTCATCTGGCAGATCTGCAGAGGGGTTGTCAGGTTGAACCCCTGACCGATCGCCGTTGACAGGGTCTCGCCGTCCTGCCATTTCGTCTGGTAACGGGAGAGTTTCCATTTTTTGGTGGGTGTCAGGCCGCTCTTCTCGTGCTCGAGTTCGACACCGGTCTTACGCCCAAGACCGAACTTGCCGGCATATTCGGCAAGGGTGTCGACCCCGGCCCGCTGGCCAACCTGATAAAAAAACACATCGCAGGACTCCTCGAGCGCCCGTTTCAGGGTGACCGTACCATGCCCTCCCCTTTTCCAGCAACCGTAGCGGCGATTGCCGAAAAAATACGAGCCGGGGCAATATATCGGGGTATCCGGGGTAATCGCCCCACTGGCCAAGCCGGCCAGGGCGGTGACCACCTTGTAGGTCGACCCTGGCGGATAGGTGGCCTGCACTACCTTGTTGAGCAAAGGATGCCTCGGATTATCGAGAAGATCCTTCCATTTGTCATGCGAGATGCCCCCGGTAAAATCATCAAGACGGATATGCGGCGTTGAGGCGAGGGCGAGGAGCCTGCCGGTCTTCACCTCCATGGCAACGACCGCCCCGGCCTTCTCGCCGATCTCCATCAACCCTTCAGCCGCCTGCTGCAGGTCGACATCGAGGGTCAAGCGGATCTCCCTGCCCGGCAGAGGGTCATCACTTTTCAGCAGCTGCTTCTCGAAGCCTTTCGCATCGACCTCAGAATAACTGTTACCCTTCTCGCCGCGCAGATCTGCCTCACGGAGCTTTTCCAGGCCCATCTTGCCGACCATATCGATACCGCGATAGACAGTACGATCGGCATTTTCCAGCTCAGTCTTGCTGATCGCCCCCAGGTATCCGATGATATTGGCGGCCAGATCCTGGTAATGATAGACCCGAACCGGCTGCACCTCGATCCGGATGCCGGAAAATTCCTGGTTATGGCTCTCCAGATAGGCCAGAGTCTTCCAGTCGATATCCTCTTTCAGGCGAATCGGGATGTAACGGGGCGTGCCTTCGGCATCGCGGATCCGATTCCACAAGGCAAAGATATCTTCATTGAGGACAGGGGCGAGACGCTTGAGCACCTCTCCGAGATCATGTGAGTCTTCACGGAGCAGGACCACGTTGAACGACGGCCGATTGGTCACGATCTCTCTGCCCTTGCGGTCGAGGATATGCCCTCTCGGGGCCACCACCTGACGAATCCGTACCCTGTTGGTATCGGCCCGTTTCTTATATTCCTCGCCGTGGTTGATCTGCAGCCACCACAATCTGAGGACGATCAGGGAAAAGAAGATCAACACGACAACGATGACCGCACCCATGCGACGCTTCAGGACGTCAAGGGCGGTTTCGTCACGCTCGGTGATCTCATCCGCTTCTTTGCTGAAAAGGTCTTTAAACATCATGCGGCAACCATGAGCCGATGGCTCTTCAGGATCTCCGTCGTAAAGGACGGGGATGGGTCTTTCGTTTCTGCAGGAATTCGCTGAGGGCATTCAGGAGGAGAAAACAGGGAATGGTGGCGACCACAAGGATCCCGGTTTCCCCTATCAATCTGCCCCATGACCAATCCGGCAGCAGTTCTGGAAGCGTGAATGAATACAGAAAATATTGAACCAGTTGCACGATAAAATAACTTACACCCACCAGGGGTATCTGGTAGGTCGATTCCCGCAGCGGGTTGTTGGTCGTCAACGCCTTCAGACTGGCAAACACCGCCAGACACTCAAGCGGGTAGACGCCGAGATTGATCCCCGTCAAGGCATCCATCACCCAGCCCAGGGAAAATGTCAGAAGAAGCCCGGGTATCCAGGCAAATCGATAAGCCGTATAGGCCACCAGGATATAAACAAAATCAGGACGTCCGATCCAGGCGGGAAACGATTGCAGAAAAGTGGTCTCAAGGACGATGAGCAGGATACCTAATAAAAAATAAATCAGAATCAGCACCGGAAAACCCGCGTCATTCAACTGTCAAATTCATTTCCCGCAGAATCTTCTGCCTGTCCGTAGGATCGATGAATACATGTTCCAGTCTCTGGAAATCGACAGCAGGCTGCACCTCGATTTCCAGGAACATCCCTCTTTCCTTTTCCCGGACCGCAGAAACCACCCCAAGGGGAATGCCGGGGGCAAAAACCCCGCCTATTCCGGCAGTGACGATATGATCCCCGACCGCAACATCGGTCTTCTTCAGGACATAGTTGAGGACAAACCCCTTCTCGCCAGCCCCTTTCAGGATGCCGCGGCCCCTGCTCTTCTGGACCATCGCATCTATGGCGCTGCTCGGCGCATTGGCGAGCAGCACCTTGGCGTAGTGCTCCGAGACATGGATGACCTGGCCGACAACTCCCTGTGGGGTAAGAACGACCATGCCTTCCTCTACATCATCCGCCTTGCCCCTGTCAACCAGGACGGTCTGGAACCAGTAGGCAGGTTCCTTGCCGACCACCCGGGCGGAAAGCAGTTTGAACTCCTGTTTTTCCCTGAATTCCAGCAAAGTCTGGAGATGCAGATAGGTCCTGTAGGCCTCGCGGTACTCGCCAAGCTCATTCAGGTATTTATCGCCAAGCATACGGAGCCGCTTATTCTCAGCCCGCACACTCCATAATCCTATATAATCATCGGAGAAGTCTGCAATTCCAGCAACCGACCTCGATACTGCTCTCTGCAGCGGACCGATGATATCAAGGGTCAATTGGTGAGTTGCCCCAAACTTATCACCAACCATCGAAGCAAGCACGAGCAGAGAGACCGTCAGAATAGTCCCACCCAGAAGAAGAATCCTGACTGTTGCTACCCGTGATTGTCCTTTTCTGTCGTTAGCTCTTTTTCTCACAAATCACGTTGTTGTTTTCAAAGACAGGAACAGGCAGACCCTTGAGCCTCACTCTTTGACCAGATCATCTTCACAACCGGCCAATGCAACCGGGACCGACTCACTCGATCGTCACTTCCCGCAGGATATCAAGATTATCAAGGGCCTTGCCGGAGCCGAGAACGACCGATGACAAGGGATCTTCGGCCACGATGATCGGCATCCCCGTTGCCTCCTTGAGACGTTTGTCGAGGTTTTTCAGCAAGGCCCCGCCGCCTGTCAGGACGATTCCCTGGTCGACGATATCGGCAGCCAGTTCCGGAGGTGTCACCTCGAGGGCTATCCGCACCGCTTCAACTATCGTTTCAACTTGCTCCGCGATTGCCGACTGAATTTCATCGGCTGTAATCGTCAGGGTTTTCGGGACGCCGGAAACCAGGTCCCGTCCCTTGATATCCATGCGTTCGTAAGGCTCCTGAGGCATGACATTGCCAATAGTCGTCTTGATCAGTTCCGCTGTCCGCTCGCCGATCGCCAGATTATGCTTTCGCTTGATATACTGGAGAATCGCCTCATCCATCTTGTCGCCGGCAACCCTGACGGATTTGGCATAGACGATGCCGGCCAGAGAAATGACCGCCACCTCGGTTGTGCCGCCACCAATATCGACGATCATATTAGCGGTCGGTTCGGTAATCGGCAGATTAGCCCCGATTGCCGCGGCCATCGGCTCCTCGATCAGATAAACCTCCCTCGCTCCCGCCGATTCGGCCGACTCGCGAACGGCGCGTTTTTCCACCTGGGTGATGCCGGACGGCACGGAAATCATGATCCGCGGATGGACGAGCGTACGACGATTGTGCACCTTGTTGATAAAATATCTGAGCATGGCCTCGGTCACTTCAAAATCGGCAATGACCCCATCTTTGATCGGCCGAATGGCAGTAATATTACCAGGTGTCTTTCCCAGCATCATCTTGGCCTCATGTCCGACCGCCAATACCCTGTTCATCCTTCCGTCATGTCTGACTGCTACAACCGATGGCTCTCTCAGCACAATTCCCTTTCCCTTGACATAGAGAACAGTATTTGCGGTGCCAAGATCGATCGCCAGATCATTGGACAGCCATCCGAATAAAAAGTTAAATGGTGAATACATACGGCCTTCCTTGGGATGAAGAACACCTTTCAGTGTTATATTGAATACCTGTCCAGACCGCCGAGAAGAGGCTGGATCGTGAAAGAAAGAGGAAAAAAGAACCTCGGGAATATTCCTTCAAAAGACCAAGAAGCATACCAAGATTCCTGTTCGTTAGCAACAGGTATGCATTTTCGGCGCAAGAAAAGAAGAAAACTGATTGACACTCTTTTGAAAAATTGGTAAGAATGACACTCGATTTTGCGAGTGCAGTATGCAGTAAATGGGGTTATAGCTCAGCTGGGAGAGCGCTTGAATGGCATTCAAGAGGTCGGCGGTTCGATCCCGCCTAGCTCCACCAAACTACAAGAATCGTTAGTTAAATAACGGTTTTTAACATACGAAGCCTATCTTTTACACCATCTTCTACACCGAAGAGGAGTGCATGAGATGGGCTTTTCTGTTTTCAAACAACCCGAATACCTGTACCGGACCGACAAAAGCCTGTTCATCTTTAGGATGAAAGCCCCCGATTGCCAACCCTCCCGTGGCGGGAAGGAGGTGCAGTGCTCTCTCAAGACCTACTGTGTCTATTCCACTCGGAAACACATTGCCTTAACCCTGCCACTCCTACAAACTTTTTTTGAGGGAATACGACATGGGATATATGCCGATCTCCAGCAAGCTGACCTGAACCAGGCCATCAGAGCAGGCATCCACCGGGAAATTGCCAATGTTTCTATTTTTCGCAAGGCGTCAAGCGGTACCCACCGTATCGACCACCTCACCCTTATGCCGGAAAGGTATTTCTGCGTAACGGTTATTGTTTGACGACGGCTTACGCCAAATTTCTTGTGGAACTTTTCTACACTTTCTAATACACTCTTATTGGATGCGAACTCAAAATGGCGGCAAAAGAAGTGGCATTATGAAATTTGACTGGTCTGACAGCGGGGGGAGCTAATACTCAATTAAGCGAGCGAGATAATGGCATTATTGAGATCCTCGACGATTCCCTCACCGGAACGAAGTGAAATGAGGATTTACGATCCTGCCGAGCTCCACCAAAAATGACAGGGGGGTTACAGTCTGGACTGTAACCCCTTTTTTATTTTCCAGTACTGTTTTTTGAAAACGCGCGGCGACCCGAGCGCCCCATGGCCTCGATGGAGAAATGCGGAGACCGCCACCGCATAACTTCCTGGTTGCCGTACCGGCATGCTGCCCACAGGAAAGGCAATCCTGCCGATTGCAGATCCTGCTGCTGTCGACGCGGCAGAAGGGCAGCAGATACAAGGAATTTCAACGTAGGAAAAAACCGATGAACAGCTATGTGATGTATCTTTGTGTTGTGGCAACCCTGCTTTGCGGTTGCGCAACGGGAAATTTCGAGAGATCCCTGCAGGACCGGATCGAGAACCAGGAACACCTGACAGGCGACGAACTCAGGCGGGGGGCATTGACCTTGCGGAAGGCAGTGGAACAAGACCCGGCAAACGCCAGGCTGAATTTTTCCTACGGTCGCGTCCTGTTGGCAACGGACCATCCCCGGCAGGCCTTGCCCTATTTGCAGAAGGCAGTTACCCTTAACCCTGAAAATGCCGGGTATCTGTTCTGGCTGGGTGTGGCCTATGGCGAGAATAAACAGATAAAGCCGGAAAGGGCAAGTTATGAACGGGCCCTGCAGCGGGACGGCAATTACCTGCAGGCCCTGGTCTATCTCGGCAATAACTACCTCAATGCCAAGGCATATCAATCGGCGCTCAAGTATTATCAGCGGGCCCTGGCAATTTCTCCCACCAACTCCCAGGCCCTCTATAACCGGGCCATAATCTATCGGCATCTGCAGCAGAAACCGAATGAAAAACTGGCATGGCGGCTCTATCTCGAGTCCCACCCCTCAGGAGAGTTGGCCCACAGGGCTGCCGACCATCTCAACCAGCTTGGCGATCTTTCCTACCGCAACCACCGTCTCGGTCCCCGGACCGTGACTTTGCCGGCCATTACCTTTGCGCCCTCCAGCGCCGAGTTGACACCCTCCGCCGAGGCGGCCCTCAATCAGGTCGGGTTGACGGTCAGCCTTCTGAAAAATGGTAAGCTTGATATCCTTGTCTACCAGAAGAACAACCGGGAACTGGCTGCCAGACGCGCCGTCAGCATCAAGAGATATATTGAGAAGCGGTTTCAGGTGCTGAAAACCGAGGAACGGATCCGCCTCAGCTGGTTCGATGTCTCCGAGAAAAGAAACCGTGCCGGTCATACCGCCAAAATAGATGAATCCGTAGTCTTCCTGCTCTATGATATTCCGATTAAAAAAGAGATAAAGGCGAGAAAGGTGGGCAAGAAAAAATAACCTCATTACACTATTTAATTCTCAAACATGTGACCTTCCACTCCCACCAAACGTATAGGAGACTATACAACATCACAACCTCTAACCATAGCAGTTACCCCCGCAGGATGCACCGTACAGACGAAAAGATTGTTCAGGATATCCTGGCCGGGAATAAACAACGCTACGCGGAGATTGTGAGCAGGTACCAGCGGCCGGTTTTCAACCTCATGTATCGCTATACCCGTCATGAGCAGGATGCGGCGGATCTCACCCAGGACGTATTTCTGAAGGCCTTTGACCGCCTGTCGACCTACCGGACCGGCTGCAGTCTGTTTACCTGGCTCTACACCATGGCAGTGAGCAGGGCCAACGACTGGAACCGCTCGCATAGACGTCGGCAGGAAAGGATGGAGGCCTATCTCCAGGAAGATGATGTTCGGCCGGAGGCCAACAACCCCAGGGTCGGATTCGAGGATCGGGAAGAGAGTCAGCTGCTGCAGCAGGCCCTGGATCTGCTCCCGCCGGCAACCCGGGAAATCCTCCTGCTGCGATACCGGCATGAACAGCCTGTACGCGAGGTGGCGGCGGTCTTCGGGATCACCGAAAGCGCAGCCAAGATGCGGGTCAAGCGAGGCCTGGAACAGTTGCAGGGAATTATGCTGGAGAGACATGGCCATGAAACAAAATTCTTTTGAGTTGGAGAACCTCGAGGAATTGCTTCGCCAGAACCCGGAACGTGAGGTTCCGGCCGGACTCCAGGAGCGGATCATGGGTGAAATCCTCACCAACCGGCCGCCCCGGAGTCTGGCTGAGACGGCAAAACAATGGTGGCAACGCCGCATTCCGTCCTATGGTTTCCTGCCTCTGCGGGTGGGTGCTGCGATAGGGATAGCAGTCGCAGCCTTCTGGCTGGGGCATGTCGCCGGCGACAGGGACCAGGCCGGCATGACGTTGACCCGTCCGGCGGATGTTGAACTTGCCCCTTTTGCCAACAGCGCCCAGGCCAACTATCTGGTCGGCAGAGGCTTGCTGGAGGCCGGTAATAAACGTCTCGCCCTGGAATTTTTTCAACAGGCAGCCTTCCAGGAACCGCGATCTGCGGAATACGGACACTGGCAGGGCGTGACATATTGGCAGCTCGGCGATCCGGAAAAAGAGCGGCAGAGTTATCAGCAATCGATAGCCCGGAAGCCCGATTACATCCCCGCCCTGCTCAATCTCGGTCACAATCTGCTGGAAAGCGGGGCCTATCAGGAGTCCCTGCGACAGTACGAAAAGGTGCTACAGATTAACCCTTATGAACAGACGGCACTCTACAACCAGGCCCTCAGTTATCATCAGTTGAAAGATCGGTCCGGAGCACAGCAGGCATTTATCCGGTACCTCGACCAGTATCGAGCCGATAAATGGGCCTACCGGGCTGTCGACCACCTGCAGCGACTCGGGGTGTTTGATTACCGGCTCTGCCTGATCGGCAACAGAAAGGTCGTGGTCAACCAGCAGGTCCTGCTGGGCCCGGCGCAGCCGGCCCGCCAGCTCGAACTGGAGCGGCTCGCCAGATGGCTGGAAAAGGCGCCTGCCGGTGAACTGCACCTGGTCGTCTATTACCAGCATGACCGGGAGCAGGGAAAGACGATCGCCTGGGAACTCAGACAGCAATTGCTTGCCATCATGGGCGATGAGATGACAATGCCGATCCGGGTCAGCTGGTTTGATGAACCGGCGTCGATACGGACGGCCAACGGCACTGAGCAAAAACTGGACCAAGGACTTCTTTTATTCACTCAACCTTCACAGAAACAAGGGAGTAACATATGAACAGCACCGGAAAACTGAAAAAATCGACCTTTGCAGCCCTCGCACTGACACTGACCCTGCTCGGCGGCGGGCCCGAACTGCGGGCGGCGGAGGGTGATCTCGTCGTTGAACCAGTAGTAACCACCGAGAGCTATTATGCAAACCCGGCCCAGGCGGCGCATGCGGAACAGCTCGCCGAGCAGGCGGCCATGAGCGACCCGGAAGCACAGGCCGCTCTCCAGGATGTAGAGGCCGCCCAGGCTGACCTGGATGCCGCCCAGACCGACTTTGATACCGCCCAGACTGAAGTTGACGCCGCCCAAAAGGCACTTGATGATCTGAATCTGGCAGACGATACACAACCTACTGTAGATGAACTTGCCTTAGCAGAGCTGGCTCTGCAAGATGCCAACCAGGATTTTCTTGCTGCCCAGACAAATCTCGGTATTACAGAAGATGCCCATACGAAAGCGGAAGAGGCCTTTGCCGATACCATTGCTGCGGCCACCGGGGTGAATGCCGCGGAGATAGAAGCCCTGCGTACTGCCGGCATGGGCTGGGGCCAAATCGCCCTTGAACTCGGGGTCCATCCCTCGACTCTGGGCCTGGGCCATGGCAAGAAGACCGGGGTTCAGGCGGAGGTTACGACGACAACTACCGCCATCGATGGCATCGAGGCGGAGGAACTGGCCGAGGCGACCGCCAGAAACACCAGAAACGGCTTGTCGAAAGGGCAAGGCCAGACCAGCCAGTCGAGGATCCATGAACCCGGCACGGGGCTTACCGCAACCGGTACCACCACTGCAAAGGATAAAGCGACCAGCCGATCAAGGATCCATGAACCCGGCACGGGCCTTACCGCAACCGGCGACAACGCCGCCGGCAATTCCAGAGCAGGGCGGAATGCAGGGACCACAAACGATGGGAACACCACAGCCGGCAGCGGTAATGGTGGCGGGAAATCAAATGCCGGCGGAAACTCCGACAACAACAACGGCAACAACGGCGGCAATGATAAAGGTGCCGATAGCTCGAACGCCGGCGGAAACTCCGGTAACAGCAACGGTAATAGCGGTGGCAACGACAAAGGCGGCGGCAACTCGAACGCAGGCGGCAACTCCGGCAACAGCGGTGGTAACTCCGGCAACAGCGGTGGTAACGGAAACAGCGGCGGCAACGACAAGGGTGGTGGCAACGACGGCGGCAACAGCCATGGCGGTGACAACGACGGCGGCAACGGCGGCGGCGGCGGCAACGGCAACGGCGGCGGCAAAAAGTAGTCACCGCCACCCAGGCAATTGTCGGCGTCCGCCGGCAGGAAAGCCAGGCTTCTGAGAACCAGCAAGAATTTCCGTCATATCCCGGGAGGTAGACCCTCCCGGGATTGTTTTGTCTCTTCCCCTTCTTTTTATGCCAATCGCAAATCAGGCGGCCATTTGTCTTTCTCTAAGGTAGATTGAACTGAATCGGCTGCGCGGAGCGACTCCTCGCCGCACTTTTCAGATGATATTTCGTCGCGGTTTGCCTGTCTTCACGTTCTCTTCTTGAACAGGAAACAAAATTATCCCCCCAGATAACCACGACGGCCTCTTCCGGATGGATCTGATACCTCCCTGGAAATGAGATTGAAAAGAGGCCGCAAAAGTTTTAGGATCGGGCAGGTTCGGAAGGTACGGCCGCCAGCGGCTGAAATTTTCCCTGCGACCGCGATTATCAAGACTCTGCAGCAAGGAACCGACATGGACACAATCGTCATCAGCGGAACAGGATTATTCACCCCTCCTCATACCATCACCAACGAAGAACTGGTCTCCGCCTACAACACCTACGCCGATGCCAGCAACAGTCGAAATCGCGAGGCTGTCGAACGGGGCGAGATGGCGGCCCTGCAATATTCGAGCTGCGAATTCATCGAAAAGGCCTCGGGCATCAAACAGCGCCATGTTATGGTCAGGGAAGGGATACTGGACAGCGGCAGGATGATGCCTGTCATCCCCAGGCGCGCAGACAGCGACGTCTCCATCACCGCCGAGATGGCAATCACCGCCGCCAGAGAGGCTATGACTCGCGCCGGCAAAAGACCTGAAGACATCGACCTGGTCATCTACGGCGCCTCGACCTCGGAGAGGCCATGGCCCGCGGTGGCCGTAGAGATCCAGGCGGCACTCGGCTGCAGCGGCTACGCCTTCGACATGACCGTGGCCTGCTCAACCGCCACCTTTGGGATTTCCACGGCGATGGACGCCATACTGTCCGGCACTGCGACCTGCGCGCTGGTGGTCAATCCCGAATTTACCTCGCCGCAGATCAATTTTCGGGATCGCGACAGCCATTTCATCTTCGGCGATGTGGCGACGGCCTGTATCTTGGAAAAAGAGGCAACAGCTGCCGGGAAACATCTGTTCAGGATCATGGATCGAAAGCTGAAAACTCAGTTTTCAAATAATATCCGCACAAACGTGAGCTATCTGACCCGCTCGGAACCTGATCTCACCTTCGAGCGCTTTTTTGAGCGGGATCAGTTTTTCATCCAACAGGGGCGAAAGGTCTTCAAGGAACTGCTGCCGCTGATCTCCAACCTGGTGACCAACCAAGCTGCACCAGGCCGGAATTGACATCCACGACATCCGGCGCATGTGGCTGCACCAGGCCAACATCAACATGAACCTGTTCGTCGCCCGCCAGCTGCTGGGCCGTGATGCCGAATTCGACGAGGCGCCGGTGGTCCTGGATGATTACGCCAATACGGCATCGGCCGGTTCAATCATCGCTTTCCATAAATATCATGAGGATCTGTTCCCGGGCGACAAGGGCATCATCTGCTCATTCGGCGCCGGTTATTCGATAGGCAGCTTGATTGTCGAGAAAGTGTGACGGCAATTGCGCTGCCCGAGTTGAAAACACCGGCGAGGGCCGGCACGGGCTGCGCTCTGCCCTAACCCCGTCTCACTTGCCGGGACCGGCCCTTGTAAAAGCCGCACCGCCCTGATATGCACCCGGCAAGCGCCGGGCCTATTCGTCTTCCAGGGCCTTTTGTACCGCCCCTTTCACCGACAGGGCATACGGCCGGTGACCACGGAGAAAACCTGGCATGGTATTGCGGGCGTTGCGGGCATCGGTCATCGTCGGATATTCGCCGTAATAGATGTATTGCACACCGGGATTCGACTCTTTTCGCAGGATGTAAAATTTGTTCGCCTGGCCCCGATACTCCTCCTTGGCCAGCATATCCTTCACCTTCTTTTCCGCTTCGCCCGAAGTTACAACCATCAGCTGTATGGTATAGCGATCATCCTTGTTGCCGAGGAGCCAGGTGGAACCGGCGGCGATTCGGCGATTATAGACACGTTCAATACTCTCCCTCTTTCTGGTCGGTACAGGTTCCTTTTCAACGACCTTTGCCGTGACGGTCTTCGGCTCCACCGACACCTGGGGAGTCGATTCAGCGGCCGGGCTGGGCTGTTCCTTGCGTTCAGCCTTGATTATGACCGGTGGTATCGGGACTTTCGCTATTTTGGTCTTCTCCTGACTCTTGATGATCTTCGCCGGGTCCCGGACAACCGCAACAGGGGCGACGGTGGAAGGCAGATCCTGGTTTTTTACCACCTCCCTGGCTTCGAGAATCCGGGCAGGGGTTATCACCTTGTTCTGATCCGCTGCAATCGAATTCCTGTTTCCGGCGGTTCCGGCGACATTCTCATCTCGCGGTTTCAGCGGCGGAGCCAGCAACAGCGGCTTTTCAGGGGCTTTCTTTTCTTCCTCCGTCGCCTGGTCTGTCCTGGCCGGGGTGGCGACCTGCCTCCGCGCCGGCACCTCGGGCTGGACCGCCTCCACCGGAGTTACCGGCGTTTGCGCTTCCGGTTCCGGCACGGGCCGGTTTACTGTCACCCGGGATGGAGAATTTTCCTGCCCGGATCCGGCAGGCTGAGACACCTCCGCATTTTCCGCCTGTTTTTTCTCCGGCACTGTTGCCTGAGATGGTGCAACCGGCACCTCGGGGGTGTTCCCCTCAACCGACTCCTGTGCCGTTTGGGCCGGCAAGACAGGCCGGACCGCCTCGGCGGCTGCCGACGGCTTCTCCTTTGCCATCCGGGTTTCCGGTCTCACTAAAGCAGTCGAAGCTGCAGGCTGTTCCTGTTCCGCTCCGCTCTCTTTCGGCGGCTCAGCAGGGACGGTTGGACCTGTCTGTTCCTTTTTCTCCTCTTGCTCTTCTTCCACAGGAACAACGGCAGATGATACAGACCTTCGCTCGGTCGTTTCCAGTTGCGAGATGACGATGGGATCCGTGGCTTCAGGGGGGATTACCAGCGTTGGACCTGCGGGTTTCCGATCCGGTTGAAAAAGGAGGAGGGCGACAAGAGCCAGGCCGGCAACCCCACCCCCCCAGGCCAGATATCGCCTGTTGAATGGCAATCCCTTCGCCGGAACTGCGGGCTTTTTCAACCTCCGGGGCGGTCTGGCCGTGTTTTTTGCCTCCTGCACACTGCTGTCCAACAGGAGAGGAGCGGCGGTTGCCGCAGTAAGGGCCTGCAGTGTCTCCTCGGCCAGGGAATTGGTTGACCGCAGGTTGCCCTTGGCGGCCGAAAAGATCCTGGCGGCAAGTTGGCGGGTGAAGATTCCCTGTCGTTCCGGTTCCGCATCCCGCAGGGAAAAATGGAGATACTCGTAGGTTTCATCGCCGGTGAGAGCTGCAAGAGAAAACTGTCTTTCTTCCACCTGATGGAAATTACACAAGGCGAGGTGCTTGAAATTATTATGCAGACCGATTCCGCCGGAGAGCACAATCTGCATGAACACGCCAGGTCCGTTAGTCAGGTCAAGCATCTTGCGGACCCTTTCAAGGGTCGCAAGATATATGCGTTCCGCCTCATCGAAGATGAGCAGCAGATGTATCTGACGGTTATGAATGTCGGAGATAACGGTCTGCAGCAGGCCGGTGGTATCACCGCCGGCCGCCGCCCCGATCTCCAGCCGATGCGCCACAATCCGCACCACATCCTCGAATGAATCAATCGTCTGAGGAAAAAACACGACCACATATCCGGAGGAAATCCTCATCTCGATCTGCCGGCACATCATGGTCTTGCCGCTTCCGTCCTCGCCGGTCAGGGTCAGGATGGGAACCCCTGCGGAAATCGCCTCCAGCATGCCATCCAGGGTCTCCCGGCGATGACCGCCCGGGAAAAAAACCTTACCCTCAACAGACCCGTCGAAAGGGGAATGCTCGACCGGGGCCTGAACATCCTCACTGTATTCCTGTGTGTTCATCGAAATGCCTGTTTCAAAATAACGCCTGCCGGCGCTTTCCCGCTGATAGAAGTTCAAACCCTGCCGGCTGCCGGGCAATAACCCGCCCATCTGCGCAGCCGCAATATACAGGGGCTGTAATCGTGGGCCTCAGTATACCATTTTCATCATTCCTGATGTATTATTTTGTGCCCGGCAGTCCATACCGCACTCGCTTTTCCAACCGATCGATTTTCAGCCCGGCGGCAAGCGACTTGTCACCTCTCCGCGCACACCGGAACGGCAACTTTTCCCGTCGCCCTTCCCCACGGCTCCTCTGTTGACTTTGCCAACAAAGACAGGTAATAGTCTGGAATGCCGGTGTTTCGTTTATCAGAACATATCCTTTTCCCGCATCCGGAACTGGCTGAAGACAATGGTCTTCTGGCAGTGGGAGGGGATTTGAGCGCGGAAAGGCTCATTGCTGCTTACAGGTCCGGGATCTTCCCCTGGTACGCCAAGGGGGACCCGATTCTCTGGTGGTTCACCTCCCCCCGTCTGGTTCTCTTCCCGCCGGAACTGAAGATTTCCAGAAGACTTGCGCGTTATCAGCGAACATCGGCGTTCACCGTTTCCTTCGACCGGGCATTCGCCCAGGTCATCGGCAGCTGTGCCGACAGCCGCTCCGATTCACGCCGGGATACCTGGATATCAGCGGAAATGCAGCAGGCCTACCTGCGCCTGCACGAACTTGGCTACGCACACTCGGTTGAATGCTGGCAGGAGGACAGCCTTGCAGGCGGCCTCTACGGGATCGCCCTTGATCGGGTCTTCTTTGGTGAATCGATGTTTTCCCGCCGGAGCAACGCCTCGAAAATCGCCTTCATCCATCTTGTCGCGCACCTTCGGGAGAGGGGCTTCCAGCTGATCGACTGTCAGATGACCACGCAGCATCTCGTGCGTTTCGGCGCCAGGGAAATCTCCGCGAGGCATTTCAGTGAGCTCCTGCAGGCCTACATCCACACAACAATACCAGACGGTTCTTGGGAAAATGACACGAAAAACAAAGACTGAAAAATGCACCTGCTGCGGCCAGAAAAAAGGCCTGACCCTCATCGAGGACCTGGAAATCTGCCGGGAATGCCGTAGCCTGCTGGAAAAACTCCAGAATAATCGGGAGGCCGCGGGCAAACTCTTCGCCCTTGCAGGGCTCGGCCAGAACAGCCAATCGTCCGTCGCTCCTCCTTCGGAAACGGAGAAAATCCGGGAACTCCCCGACGTGCTTGACGCAGTCCGCTACAGGACGACGGACAGGGATCGCAACACCTGGTATGTCTCGGTCAGTGAACTTGACGAAAACCCTGTGGAAATATTTGCCTCGACGGCCTTCGACAGGGATCATCACCTGCAGTCGCGGATCTCCAACCTGACCACCATCACCCGGTTGATCTCGCTTATCCTCCGCCACGTCTTCCTCGGCGAGAACCTCACCCTGGAAAAAACGCTGACCCAGTTGCGGCGGAGTTCCCGGCAGAAAAACGACCTCCCCGACATGCTCGCCCAGGTGCTCAGCAACTATGCCGAGAAAAATCGCCAGCCCCCCGAGAAAGAGGTGGAAACGCCGTAACGGCTAGCCCTGCCGAGCGATCAGCATTCCAGGTAAAATTCGTAGGGAATCGACGATTTGTCAAAATGTCGCAGGACACGCGACAGGACATGGAGGTCAGGCACGGTGAAGGTCAGCTCCCAGGACGGCTGCAGGGACGAATAGCTTGAAAGGACCTTCAGATTGACCATCTCCATTTCATCCGGCAGGCTCTGCAGGGCCGGCATCACCTCGACCCGTGAGGCCTTGAGGATGTGCAGGACCTGTTTTTTAAATACCTGCGTCTCCCGAACCTTCCAGAAGATATTGACGGCATCTTCGCGCTGAAATTTGATCTCATGGAGCCGACTGCATTTTTTATGATGGACGGAAAGACCTTTTTCCGTCAGCAGGGCGCAATTATCCTTCGCCGTCGGGTTCGGCTTGCAGCAGGAAGAGAGTTTGACCGACACGGGATCCAAGGTCGTCAGCTCAATCCTGTTGAAGGCCCCGGTCGGCGTGACCAGCGGCGAAACCCCGCCGAAAAGGTCCTCCTTGATCCGTTCGATAACCTCGCGCAGGCGCAGGCGACCCTCACCGATACGGACATACAGCTCTTCAACGCCCTCCAGGGAAAACCGCCCCAGCAGCTGCAGCAGGCCCTCGCCGTTGAGGATATCAAAGGGGATGCCATAGCGCAGCATCTCCTGGCGCAAGAGGGAATATCCCACCTCCTGAGACACCTTGCGGCGGCGGATGCGGAAACTTTTTGCCAGTTCGGCGCGGGTCCTGGGAGTCTTGCAGGCGTTAAGAATCTGCGGATCGAAATGGACCGGCTTGTCGGCCCTGATGACCCTGACCATGTCCCCATCCTTTAAAATATGGTCAGTCGGCACCCTCCTGTTCCTGATCATCGCCCCGAGACAGCTGATACCGATCTGGGTGTGCACCCGGAAGGCGAAATCCAATACGGTCGAGCGGAAAGGCAGACAGACCAGGTCGCCCTGCGGGGTGTAGGTGTAGATCTCCTTTTTGCCGCTCGCCGCAATCATATCCCGATAGGAAACCGATTCATCCGACCCCAGAACATCGAACATCTCCTGGATCTCACGGATAAACTGACCCTGCTTGCCGGACTTGGAGGTCCAGTTTGGGAACAATCCCCGCTGGGCCCGACGCGCCATCTCCCGGGTGCGGATCTTGAACAGGAATTTCTGTCCCTTGACAATGGCCCGGGCGTGCAGGCCCTGATAGCCAGTGGGTTTCGGATTGGAGATGAAGTCCCGGATCGTTCTCGGGATCGGTCGAAAGGCCTGGCTGACTATGCCGAGGGCCTGGTAGCAGGACTGGACATCCTCGACCACGATGAGGATCTCCATCGGGTTATCGATGCGTTTCAACAGGAGCCTGTTGCTGATATCGTAATAGGCCCACAATTCCTTGACCCTCACCGCGACATCGCAGACGATATGGCGCTCGTGGGATTGTCGCTGCAGTTCCTGGACGATCTCCTCGCCTATCGGGTCCTGGGCGAGCTGCCGGATGTGCCCCCTCAGTTTGGCGCCCTGTTTGGGGAATTTATAGGACAGGGCCAGATTGTACATCTCGCGTTTCAGGTTGAACAGTCCGAAGACGGTGGCCAGAGGGGCGTAGATGTCAATGGTCTCGTCGGCGATCCGCTGGCGCTTTCTCTCCGGCAGGGCCTTGAGGGTCCGCAGGTTGTGCAGACGGTCGGCGAGTTTGACCAGCATAACCTCGGGCCGCAGGGCCGCCCCTGAAAAGATCTTGCGGTGGGTGCGTTTATGATCCAGTTGGCTGTCGCCCGAGGCGTGGGTGACCTTGGTGCAGCCCTCGACAATGGCCTGGACGTAGCTGCCGAACTTTTTTCCGACGACCTCGGCGGTCACCTCTTCGACATCCTCCACCGTATCATGCAGCAGGGCTGCGGCGAGGATCTCGGGGTTGAGGATATCCATCTCCTCGGCGAGGATCTTGGCCACCGAACAGGGGTGGAGAATATATGCATCGCCCGTTTTACGCCACTGGTCATAATGCGCTTTTGTAGCGAAATCAAGAGCTTCCCAGAAGACCTCCTCACCGGCGGAGCCGGACAGGAGCATCCGCATCTGGCTGCGATACGCCTCGAGATCAAAGGGGATGCTTGGCATATTCTCCTGTTTTTCAAGATGGATAAGCAAAACAGGACAAGGGGCGGAAACGCCCTCTTGTCCATCTTATTCCTTTGCCTGTATTCCACCCTATGCTACACTGAATTACAGATATAAAGAGGTCTTTCTCTTTCATTCTTACAACAAGACTAACAAAATTCCAATGGAGGGGAAATAAAAAACACCCATGCCAAAGAAAAGACCCCCCAGGATAACTCAGATCCACACACCGAGGCGCAAAGGGAAGAGGAATTTCCCGGATTCATCCGAATCCTCAGGACATGACATCCTTTCCTTTCTCTATCAGTCCGGAACCCCTGCCACCCTCAACGACCTGCTGGAAGAGTTGCCGGCCGGCCCTGTAGCAAAAAAGGACATCGAGAGCGCCCTCGAGGCCCTGCTGCAGGATGGCCTCATCGTAAAATCGGGAAAACGCCAATTTACCCTCGGTAAACATGCACCTCTTTACGAGGGGATCTTGGAACAGAATCCCCGAGGCTTCGGGTTTGCCGCCCACTGCACCGGCAAGGCCGATGCCCCGCCCCTGATCAGGGACCCCTTCATACCCGCATCCCGAATGAAATCGGCCCATCAGGGCGACAGGATCCTGATCCACGTGCACGGACGCGGGAGCAAGGAGAGGCCGGAGGCCACGGTGATCAAGGTTCTCGCCCGCGGAACCGAGAGGCTGGCCGGTTTTTTTACAAGAGACAACCGGGGGGCGCGGGTCATCCCCGAAGACATCCGCTATCCCTTCATGATCCAGGTTGAGGCCGATGCCTACCCGGATCTCCGCAACGGCGATGCCGTCATCGCCAGGATTGATGACAGCGACCCCGCCGCCAGAAACGTCAGGGGCAAAATAATTGAGATTCTCGGCTCTCCTGACAATATTGATGTGCAAATGCGGTTGGTGATCGAAAAATTCAGACTCCCGCATGTCTTCAGCCCGGAGAGCGAGGCAGAGGCCACCGCGCTCCCTGAGAAGATCTCGGCGGCAGAAGACAGGGAGGACCTGCGCGATGTGCCCCATGTCACAATTGACGGGGAGACCGCCAAGGATTTTGACGACGCCGTCGCTGTTATCAAAACGAAAAAAGGCTATCGGCTCTATGTCTCCATTGCCGATGTCAGCTTTTTTGTGCCCATCGGCTCCGCCATCGACCGGGATGCCTACGAACGAGGGACATCCATTTATTTTCCGGGCCGGGTCATCCCGATGCTGCCGGAAAAGCTCTCCAACAATCTCTGCAGCCTGGTTCCGGACCGCGACCGGCTGACCCTGACCGCCATTCTCGATTTCGATCGCACAGGCGATCTGCTGACCAAGCGCTTTGTCCGCTCGATTATCCGCAGCCGGCAACGCTTCACCTATACTACGGTCAGGAAAATCCTCGTCGATAACGACAAGGAAACCCGCAACAGTCACAAATCGTTTCTCACCCCGCTCAAGTGGGCAGGTGAACTGGCCAGGCTCCTCGAGCAGAAGCGCCGGACCCGGGGCGCCATCGGCTTCACCCTGCCGGAAGCGGAAATCAGCCTCGAGGACGATGGCCGGATCCAGTCGATCAAACGGGCTGAACGCAACTTCGCCCACCAGATCATCGAGAGTTTCATGCTGGCCGCGAATGAGGCGGTGGCCGCCACCTTCACCGAACAGAAGCGGGCGTCACTGTACCGCATCCACGAACGGCCGGACCCGGAAAAAGTTCGAGAGTTCAGCGTTTTCGCCAGAACCCTGGGCCTGCAGCTGCCGGAGGTGGAAAACAGTCCCCACTGGTTTGCCAGGGTCCTGGAACTCTGCGTCGGCAGCCCCAAGGAGTACATAGTCAACAACCTGCTCCTGAGAACCATGCAGCAGGCACGGTATTCACCGGAAAACCCCGGCCATTTCGGCCTTTCAGCCACAGACTACACGCACTTCACCTCACCGATCAGACGCTATCCGGATCTCATGGTGCATCGGGAGTTGTGCCGGATGTTCAGCCAGAAAAAGCAGCAGCCCCGAAAAGAGCAGGCCTGCCTGAAGGACGCCGGTGATTTTCTCTCCGGCCGGGAACGGGCCGCCGTCAATGCCGAGCGTGAGATGAATGACAGGCTCAAACTGCTGTTCATGGAAAAACATATCGGCGAATCCTTTGAAGCGGTCATCTCCGGGGTCAGTGACTCCTTTCTTTTCGTCGAACTGCTGGAGCTTTTTATCAGCGGTGCCGTCGCCGTCGGGGAGATAACCGGTGATTATTTTTTCTACGATGCACGCCATCATCGCCTGAGCGGTGAGGTAAGCAGAAAAATCTATCAGCTCGGGGATATCATCCGGGTCACCATGCTGGAGGTCGACAAGACACGGAACCGGATCAAATTCAAACTTTTTCCCGAAAAAACTGGCTGAAACCAGAGCCAGGGATCGAACCATTACGGCAAACAACCGGATAAATGGAAAATCACATCGGTTGTAGCTTGACGCAAGAGCATATTTCGCATAATGCATATCGATATGTTAGATAGTAAAAATTCTACAATCCCGCACAACCCACTGAGGTTGAGGAGGTAACTGGATATGGAAGACAGCAACCTGATTTCATTGCTATTCAGCAGCCCGTTCGCCAATGGCCTGGCCCTTGGATTGGTCTTCTGCCTCATCATCTATATCCGCGGCTTCCTCCGGCGGCGCGAGCTGGCGAAAGAGGTGGACCGCCTCCGCAGCCATCTCCATACCAAACTCGAAATCGATTCCGCCGATAACGAGCGCCGGAAGAACGAACTCTACAACCTCAGACAGGAACGTGACAACCTGAGGATAACCGTCCAATCCCTCAACCAGAAACCCGGACGCAAGGAAATACGTCAGTACTTCATCTACCAGACGGCGCTCGACATCATGTTTGAGAAGGCCCCCGGTTTTGCCCCGGCCTGGCAGATAACTCTCAAGGAAGCGGAAGGTCTTTTCGAGAAATCCGAGAGAGGGGTAGTGCCCCTGCTCAAACGACTGATGCCGACGACTCCTGATAAGCAGGCGGAAGAATACGATAAAATAAGCAGATTGACGATCGCTGACACGATCAGGCAGTAGCGAAGAGATTATTCACTGTCGCTCCGCCTCGTTTCCAAATCGTTTTCCGGCAACCTGTTCCACCTCGTCCGGGATTGCCCTTCATGAATGCGACAACAGCCCATGAATAACACATCCCTTCATGCAGCACCCCGCCGGGGAAATGCATGAAGGGCCCTTTCATACTTTTTTATGCATATAAATACTTCTTTTCTCACCCATATCGCCATCGTCCTTGTCCACCCCAAATTCCCTGAAAATATCGGGGCGGCAGCCAGAATTGCCTGGAACATGGGAATTACCCGCCTCATCGTAGTCTCAGAAACCATGCCTGATTACGAGGCGATGGCCAGGATGGCGACCCACAAGGCCGTCCATCTCATTGACAGGATGGAGATTCATTCCCGCCTCCAGGATGCCCTCGCACCGTTCACCATCGTCATCGGCACCACCGCCCGCAGGGGGCGTCAGCGTATCCTGGAAAAAACCCCACGGGATATTGTCGCGGAAATCCTGCCGCAGATCGCCAGCAACCAGATCGCCATTCTCTTTGGCCCGGAAAACTGCGGTTTGAGCAACGACGAACTTAAATACTGCCAGATGACCTCGGCCATCCCCACCGCTGATTTTTCCTCACTCAATCTCGCCCAAGCCGTGGCAATTCACTGCTATGAACTCTATTACGGCATCATCCATGCCCGGAAAGATATGCAGCCGGTCCCCCAATATGCCTCCTCCTTCGAACTGGAAGGAATGTACAGCCATATCGAGGACGCCCTCTTGAAAATCAGTTTTCTGCACGAAAAAAGCCATACCTACTGGATGAACAATATCCGTCAATTTCTTGGCCGCATCCGCTTGTCCTCCAAGGATACAAGTATCATCAGGGGAATATGCAGACAATTTCTCTGGTATCAGTCCTCTTCTGCCGATAAAATCTCAAAGGATGACAACCCGACATGATCAATATCGCATCTGTCCTGCTGAATGCCCCTTCAAACAAGTTCTATCCTCCCCGTATCGATGCCTCCCAGTCCCTCCTCCGCACCGACCTTATAACCTCACGCCTGCCCGCAACCATCTCCGACAAAAAGGTCATCATCATCGAGGCCCAGGCCGGCCAGGGAAAAACCACCCTGGCCTCGCAGTTTCTCAATTTCCATCAGCTTGGCCATATCTGGTACCAGATCGGCCCGGAGGATTCCGACCCCTTCTTCCTTCTCTCCTCCCTGCTGCTCAATCTCAGCAGCCGATTCCCCGAGTTCAGCTCGTTTCAGCTCAGTGCGATACTCAGTGACGGACAGGTCGGCCCCCTGGATATCGAGAGATGCGTCAACATCCTGTTGCGTGACATCGACGCCTACCTGCCGCAGGAAATCTTTGTCGTCTTTGACGATATCCATCTGCTAGACGGCAGCCACCTGACCCAAAGCCTGCTTGAATATCTCCTCGACACCTCACCTCCGAAACTGCATTTTCTCCTGACCAGCCGGCATCCTCTGCAACTCAGAAGCAAGATTCTACGCAACGGCCAGTCCCTCTGTTATCTGAATACCAATGATCTGGCCCTCGGCCACAGAGAGATCGAGACCCTGTTCGACGCAGTTCTGAAAAAAAAGATCAGCCGGCTGGAGGTCGACGAGATCCGCCGCGTCACCGGAGGCTGGATAATGGGCATTATCCTTGCCAGCCATCCGATTTTCGGCCGAGAAAAATTCTGGCAGACGCCATCCGATCCTGTTTCTCCGCTGTCATCCGGACAAGGCCACCTGCTTGAATTCTTTCAGGACGAGATCTTCGACCAGATCCCGGACGCGCTGCATGTTCCCTTCCTGAAACTCTCCCTGCTCGCCGAGATACCCGTCAATCTTGCCTGGATCGTCACCACTATCAAAGATATAGATGTGATCCTGAATAAAATGGCTCGAGGCAATTTTTTTGTCTACCAACTGGACAAGCATCAATTGACCTTCCGTTTTCATCATTTTTTTCAGGAGTTCCTGCAACTGCGGGCCCGACATCTCCTTTCAGAAGATGAAATCAGGCAGATACATAACTGCGAGGCAGAATATTATCTGGAAAGGGGAATGATCGACAAGGCCATGTCCTGCTATAAAATGGCCGGTGATTATGCGATCATGGAAAACATTGTGAAAGACAAGGGCATGGATCTGATCATCCGCAACAAAACCCTCTCTCTGCTTTCGTTATTGGAAACCATCGCTGAAACCACGCTCTTCGAGCACAGCTGGCTCACTCTTTATGCCGGCCTGCTACGCTTCGATTTCATGCCGAAGACCGCCCTGCCCTTTTTCGAAGCGGCCCGGAGCAGATTTACAGAAACCGGCGAGGAAATCGGGGAGATTATCTCCCTCTCACAGACCATCTATTATCATTTCGTCATCTCCGGGCAGTACAATGCCGGGGCACAGTTGCTGCCTCGCATAGAAGAACTCCTTCACCAAAACGAAACCACCCTGCCCATTCCCGTCAAGATCATGGCGACCCGTAACCTGGCATCCGGTTTCTTTTTTTTCAAGGCGGAAATTGACAAGGCCCGGGCCTATATCGCCCGGGCCTGCAATCTGGCCGGCAGACACGACCTGCGCAACTTTACCGCTGCAAGCCGGTTTATTCAGGGTTTCATCGAACTGCTCAGCGGCAGCCAGGCAAAATTTCTCAAAGATGCGGAAATCTGCTTTTCCCTGCTGCATGACCCGCTCGTCGGCATGGCGAACAAGCTGACTATCCGCATCATGTATCTCTGTTACCACGCAATGATCGGCGATCACCTTAATTTTTCGGCGGAACGCCAGGCTATCCAGAAATCCATTGATCCCAAGGTGGTAGAGCAGTCGATGGCGGCCCCGTATCTCTATGTGTGGGGAAGCAGCATTCTCTTTTCCAGCGGCCAGACGGAAGAGGCTATGGAACTTCTCAACAGGGCTCGGGGTATCACCGCTATCGCCGCAACAGACCATGTTCACAGCCAGGTCCTGCAATGGCAGGCTTTCGGTCATGCCCTCCTTGGCGAGAAACAGGACGGCCTGGTCTGCATCAAACAGTCCATCCGTCTTCGCGCCAGGGCTGGTGGGCCGTTTTATGAGACCTTCAACGCGATCATCGCCGGCTCGGTCTATTCACGCCTCGGGATGCCGAACCTGGCTGAATCCTTCTTCGAACAGGGAATGACAAAGGCGAAATCCATCCCTTCCAACTTTCTTTTGATCTGCGCCTGCCTCAACCGCAGTTACCACAAACTCCGAACCGCCGGGCCGGCAGCTGCCATGGATGATCTCAGAATCGGTCTCATGACCATGAAATTTCATCATTTCAGACACTTCTGGACGTGGGAACCGAAGATGATGATCGAGCTTCTCGCCCTGGCCGTGGAAAAGGACATTGAGAGGGATTTTTCCCGCGACCTTGCCCGGGAAAAGCTCAACATTACATTTTCCGATTCCGCTGAGATCATCCCTTTTCTGCACTTTACCCTGCTCGATCATTTCCAGATCAGCTGTGGACGGCAAGTGCGTTTCCAGGCCAGTGATTTCACTCCGTCCCAGCGCGACCTGCTAGGCCTCCTGCTCACCACCAAAGGGCAGCGTATCAGCCAGGAACGGGTTCAGTTGGCAATCTGGCCGGATAGCCCACCGGAAAACGCCAGAACAAGCTTTGACACCCTTCTGACACGGACCCGCAAACAACTTTCAGGCCGCCTCCCGCTGCCGGTAAAGCGCTATATCTCACTGCAGAAAGGGATACTGGAATTGAGCAATTCCCGTACAGACGCTATCCAGTTCCTCAAGGCAGCCCAGACCGGCCTTAGAAATGCCAGAGACGGAGACTGGTGGCAGGCCGGCAATGCCTTCCGTACCGCCCGCGCCTATCTCAAGGGACTCGGGCCGGAGGATTCTTTCTGTAACGAGCAATCTCTGGCCTTGAACGACCAGATCATCCACACCCATGTAGAGATGACCTGGATCTGGGCGGGAAATATGGCCGACTCCGGCAATACGGAGGAAGCAATTACCCTTCTTGAACAGACACTGCAGAGCCATTTTCAGGATGAACGCCTGATCGGTCTGCTGTACTCACTGTACCTGAAAAACCATAACCATCTGAAGGCCGCCGACACCCTCAAGCGCTACAGGCTGGCCCTGAAAAAACTGGACTACGCGGAAGAAGAGATTGAAGAGCTGCTCAGTGAAATCGTCGTTTTTTCAGCCAACAGCAGCAAAGATCGCAGGCCGGGGGAAGATGGCTAGGAAGATTGCAGAAAAACAGATGGATACGGCCAGGGATATCGCTATCGCCCGACATTCTCCGGAATTAAGGCATTTCACACGAGAACGCAGTTCGATGCCGGCACCGGCGGATGCCCGGAAGGATACCGATGAATCCGGCCGGGACAGCCCCTGGCGGGGCGGCCGCGGCTCGAATAATTATATACCCGGACCGGCACCGTCATCCCCAATGCCTAATCGGCCGCCCCGTTCATGCCGTTGACCTCCCGGAGCGGGCATTGTCCGCAGAGGGGCCTGGTCTTCTTGCAGAAATGCTTCCCGAGCATGACCAGAAGGGCATGGTACTCATTGTACAGTTCAATATCCCTGGGCAGGCGCTGCTCAAACTCTTCCTGAATACTGTGATAGTCGCTCTCCTCGGCAATCAGACCATGCCGTGAGAAAATCCGGTGGGTATAGGTATCGACCACAAAGACAGGGTGTTTCCCGGCATAGAGCAAAATAGAATCGGCCGTTTCGGGGCCTATCCCCTGAACGGCAAGAAGATTCGCCCTGGCCCGCCGCGTCTCATCGCCCAACAAACGACCAAGATCGCCGTCGTACCTATCCCGGATCATGAACAACAGATTTTTCAATCTCCTTGCCTTGATATTATAGTACCCGGAGGGTCTGATCTGGTTCGCCAGGTCCTCCTCGGCAAGATCGAGGAGGGCTGCAAAGGAAAGCACCCCGGCGGCACGGAGGTTGTCTATCGCCTTGGTGACGTTGGTCCAATTCGTATTCTGGGTGAGAATGGCCCCCACGACAATCTCAATGTCCGTCTCCCCCGGCCACCATCCCTGGGGACCAAAGTGCTCAAACAACATGGTATAAATTTCACTGAATGCGTTCCTGCCAGCCAAAATGCCTCCTTCCTCCTCAGGATATACTCGGCCCCGCGACACCGTCTCCGAGACAGATGCCGATCTCTCGAGCGGTGAGAACCTTGTCGTCATCGAGATTCACCTTTTTCCGGGCCTTGATGGCCTCGGCGATGGGGACGGCGATCATCCCGGAATTGCTCAGGGCTACCATGTGATCGAAGGTCTTTTCTTCGATGAGGCGGACCGCCGCTGCTCCAAACCGCAGGGCCAGCAACCGGTCGAAGGTCGTCGGGCTGCCCCCCCGCTGCAGGTGACCAAGGACCAGGGAGCGGGTGTCTTTATCCGTTCTCTTGCGTATCTCATCCGCCACCCACTCCCCTACACCGCCGAGGACAACTTCCTCCCTGCCCATTTCCCCAGCCCCCTTGTTGAAGGCCCTGCCATCAAGGGTCACAGCCCCCTCCGCGACGACAACAATGGCATAATGCTTGTCGTGCAGTTCATTATCGGCAATTTTTTCACAGACCTGTTCCATATCAAAAGGGATCTCCGGGATCAGAATCACATCCGCTCCTCCGGAAATTCCGGAATAGAGCGCAATCCAGCCGGAATCGCGCCCCATCACCTCGACGACCATCACCCGATCATGGGATTTTGCGGTTGAGTGCAGCTTATCGAGGGCCTCGGTCGCAGTCGCCACCGCCGTATCAAATCCGAAGGTCCTGCTGGTGGCCAGCAGATCATTGTCAATAGTCTTCGGAACTCCGACCACCGGCATCCCTTTCTGGGCGAAACGGTGAGCGATATCGAGGCTGCCATCGCCGCCGATGGCGATGTGGCAGTCAAATTTCATTCTATTGAAATTACGTAGAATTTTGTCTGAGATATCGACGATCTGAATTTCTCCGGCAAGATTCTCAACCGGCTTCGAGAAGGGATTTCCCTTGTTCGTCGATCCAAGGATGGTCCCGCCGGTCGCATAAATACCCTCGACATCCTTCAGGGTCAGGCGGATCATCTCATCGATATTCAACAGGCCGCCATAACCGCTGCGGCTGCCGTATACCTCCCAGCCTCGCCGATAACAGGAATGGACGACCGCATAGATCACGGCATTCAGGCCCGGGGCATCTCCCCCGCCTGTGGAAATCACAATTTTCTTCATTCTCTCTCCCCAGATTGTCATGAAACAGGAATGTGCCGGTACCGGCAATGCGTAACGAATGCCTCAATCGTCCGAGCTGCCTCGCACCAAAATAGTCAGCATACGGGCACAGTCTGATTATTTCTGTTTGTAATGATAGAAACTTTATCATTTCGACTTTCCCTGAGGCAAGAAAAAAACATAGTATTCGGAGCGCTTTTCCTTGCCCAACTTCACAAAATCATTTATCGATGAATTGAGATCAATAAGCAAAATGATGCAATAGATCGATTGACTTCTCTTACCGTTCATCTTACTTTCTAAGTCAGTTGCAGTAATAATTCCTAGAAACTTAACCCCAAAACGCAGACAATCCCTTATCCATATAGCACAGGAGGCTACTCAATGTCTGAATTTGATGTAACAACGCTCGCCGTAGAAAAGCTCAAGGAATACATGGAGCAGAACAATATCGACTCTGCTCTTCGTGTCGCCCTCATGCAGGGTGGCTGAGCTGGTCCCTCCCTGGGATTGGCTCTGGATGAGCCAAAGACAAACGACAAGGTTTACGAAAACGACTCTCTCAAATTCCTGGTGGAAGAAGGTCTGTTGCGCACCTGCGGTTCGATCAAGGTTGACTTTATCGATGCCGGACCGCGATCAGGCTTCGGAATAACCTCAGCCAACCCGATCGGCGGAGGCGGCGGTTGCAGCTCCGGCTCCTGCAGTTCCGGCAGCTGCGGTTGATGACAGATCAGGGACCGGTGCGATCATGACCTGATGAAGGTCAGATCCTGCCTGTTCGAATTTTCGGCATCTGAACAAAAAGCGGTTCTCTGCGAGGAGGACCGCTTTTTTTATTGTCTTTTCGTTTCCCGCCCCGGCATGTCGATTTCTTGACACGGCAAACATCCAATCTTAGTTTGTTCACGATGTTGCGATACCTCTAAATGTTTCACCGCAGGTATTTCTTTTGCACCCTTTCGATTTCAGTCAGCGGAGGTGGAAATGCAGTTCGACAAATTTACCTTAAAATCACAGGAAGCAATTCAAACCGCTCAACAGTTGGCCCAGGATAATTCCAACCAGGAGATTCATCCTGCCCACCTCATCAAGGCCATTCTCATCCAGCCGAACGGTTCAGTCGTCCCTGTCCTGCAGAAGATGGAGGTCGACCCTTCTCTTGTCCTGATGGCCGCCAATCGTCTTATCGAACAGATTCCCCGTGTTTCTGGAAGCGGAGCCGGACAGGTCTACGCGTCACAGGAATTACACAAAATCCTCGATGCATCTTTCGCGGCAGCCAGCCAGATGAAGGACGAATACGTCAGCCAGGAACACCTCTTTCTGGCCCTCATCCGTGACAAGAAGGGCAGCACCACCGCAATATTCAGCCAATACGGCATTACTGAGAAAAGATTCCTCGAGGCCCTGCAGGCCATCCGCGGAGACCATCGGGTGACCGATCAGTATCCTGAAGAGAAATATCAGGCCCTGGAAAAATATGGCCGCAATCTCACTGACATCGCCAAACGCGGCAAGCTCGATCCAGTGATCGGGCGGGACGAAGAGATCCGCCGAATCATTCAGGTTTTGTCACGCCGCACGAAGAACAATCCGGTCCTGATCGGCGAGCCGGGCGTCGGCAAGACGGCCATCGTGGAAGGACTGGCACAGAGGATCGTCAACGGGGATATCCCCGCCACCCTGAAAAACAAGCAGGTCATCACCCTTGACCTCGGTTCCCTGGTGGCCGGCGCCAAATATCGCGGGGAATTTGAAGACAGACTGAAGGCCGTCTTGAAAGAAGTCGAAAAACGGGCCGGTGAAATCATCCTTTTTATCGATGAAATCCACACCCTCGTCGGCACCGGCGCTGCCGAAGGGTCGATGGATGCCTCAAATATGCTGAAACCGGCCTTGGCCCGCGGAGAGCTGCATTGCGTCGGGGCGACCACCCTCGACGAATACCGCAAGTATATCGAGAAGGACAGCGCCCTTGAACGGCGGTTTCAACCGGTGCTGGTCGTCGAACCGAGCGTCGACGACACCATCGCCATCCTCCGAGGTATCAAGGGTAAGTACGAGGTCCATCACGGCGTACGCATCCAGGATGCAGCCACCGTTGCAGCAGTCGTTCTCTCCAATCGCTACATTACCGATCGTTTCCTGCCCGACAAGGCGATCGATCTGATCGACGAGGCGGCCTCAAAACTGCGTATTGAAATCGACTCCATGCCCCAGGAAATCGATGAACTTGAGCGCCAGAGGATCAAACTTGAAATCGAACAGGAGGCCCTGAAAAAAGAAAAAGACGCGGCCTCCCGGGAGCGGCTTGCCGAACTCGGCAAACGGCTCGCTGAGCTCAACGACCAACTTAACGCCATGCGCGGACAGTGGACCCTTGAAAAGGACACCATCCAGAACATCCGTAAGATCAAGGAAACCATCGACGCCGCTCATGTCGAGGAACAGAAGGCGGAAAGGATCGGCGACCTCAGCAAGGTCGCGGAACTTCGCTATGGCCGCATCGTCCAACTGCAGAAGGAACTCGAAAACGCCAACCTCAAACTTCAGGAAATACAGGCCCAGCACATGATGCTGAAAGAGGAGGTCGGGGCGGAGGATGTGGCCAGCGTCGTGGCAAAATGGACCGGTATCCCGGTCGACCGTCTCCTGGAGGGAGAAAAGGACAAACTCGTCCACGCCGAATCGATCCTGAAGAAACGGGTTATCGGTCAGGACGAAGCCATCCTCTCGGTGGCCAATGCCGTGCGCCGTGCCCGTGCCGGCCTGCAGGACCCGGATCGACCGCTCGGCTCTTTTCTGTTTCTCGGGCCTACCGGCGTCGGCAAGACCGAACTGGCCAGAACCCTCGCCGATTTCCTCTTTGACAGCGATCAGGCCATGGTCCGCATCGACATGTCTGAATTCATGGAGAAACACTCGGTGGCCCGCCTGATCGGCGCCCCTCCCGGCTATGTAGGTTACGATGAAGGAGGTTATCTGACCGAGGCCGTCCGCAGGCGCCCGTATGCCGTTATCCTCCTCGACGAGATAGAAAAGGCCCACCCCGATGTCTTCAATGTCCTGCTGCAGGTCCTGGACGATGGACGGATGACCGACGGCAAGGGCAGAACTGTTGATTTCAAGAATACCATCCTGATCATGACCTCCAATCTCGGCGGCCACCTGATCATGAAAATGGCGGAAGAACATGCCAGCCCTGAAGAGATCAGGACAGAGATTGAAGAGATCCTGCACAGCCAGTTCAAGCCGGAATTCCTCAACAGGATTGACGAGACCATCATCTTCCACAGCATCAGCAAAGAAAACATGCTCCACATTGTCGACATCCAGTTGAGTCGACTGAATGTACGCCTTTCGGAGCGGAAGATCACCCTCCATATCCGCCAGAACGCCAAGCAGTTTCTCGTCGACATCGGCTACAACCCGGTGTTTGGCGCGCGCCCGTTGAAGAGGGCGATCCAACACTATCTCGAAGATCCCCTGGCCATGGAAATTCTCGAGGGCAGATTCAGCGAGAATGATCATATCCTTGTTGAGGCCGACAGCAAGGGCCTGATTTTTACCCGGCAACAGAAATCCTAGGTAAATCGTAATACCTAGAACTATGCTGTTTTATGGGAGAAAGAGGTCAAGCCACACCTCTTTCTCCCTTTATCATTGCCGCCGTTTCCCCCTGCATGGTACATCAATGGCTGACAACGGCACTGAACCAACTTTCACAGAGGTAGTCCGATGACCGAAGAAGCCTGCAGTGTAACCATGGCTCACATGATGCTGCCGCAGCACACAAATCCCGCCGGCAACGTCCATGGTGGAGTAATTATGAAATTCATTGATGACGCCTCCGGAGTGGTGGCCGCCAAACACGCCCGTACCAATGTGGTTACCGCCGCCATCGAGCGCCTTGATTTTCATCGACCTGTCTTTATCGGTAATCTTCTCATCCTCAAGGCCTCTCTGAACGCCACAGGCAGGTGTTCCATGGAGGTCGGCGTGCGGGTCGAAGCTGAAAACCTGCTTTCCGGTGAGACCAAACACATCGCCTCGGCCTACCTCACCTTCGTTTCCCTGAACGGCGAAGGTCGGCCAACGCCTGTTCCCCCGTTCAACCCTACCACTGCCGACGGGATCCGCAGGGTAAAAGAGGCTGCCAATAGAAAACAGTGCTATCTTCAAACTAAATCAACCATATAACTGATATCATGACAAAAGAAGCAGATGACCTGACGATCAATTATGAAGAGGACGGTCTCCTTGTGGTCAAGGAACTCGACAAGGAGATTCTCTCAAAGGGTGCCTGGACGACCATTCTTTTCCGCTACCAGAACTGGGACAAGAGCAAAGGTGAATACGCCAAGGAGATGTACACAATCCGGCGTTACCAGAAACGCCAGGGAGAATATACATCGAAGTCCAAATTCAATATCTCGAGTCGGGAGCAGGCGGAAAAGATAATAGAAACTCTGCAGAAATGGCTCAAGGAAGACTAATAAGCTTGGCGGAACACCGACTTTCCGCCCCTCTGAAACCTTTCGCGCAGGTCCCGGTTTTTTCCACGGTATTGCTCTATCTCCGGACGGGTCTCCAAATCGTGAAGTGCATTTTTTCGCCACATCAGGTTCAATACAATAACAAAAATCTCACCTCGGCTACTTTCTCTCTTGACAGTGTCGGGCTGATTGAGTAGTTTGCCGCGGTCTTCGGGACACGGCTTGGAGGGATGCTTAGTGCATCTCGGCAGGGAATGAGGCGGTGGAACGAAGATGGTTGGCGGGGAAAAATAGTGATTGACAAGCCCCGGATAACCAGTTAAATTAGAGAGCTCGCCGCGGTAGAACACGCGGTGCCGGTCATTCGTTGGCCGACTGAAACGATCCTTGAAAACTGAATAGCAACATACAGCAAACGGGCCCGACGTGTCCTTGGACACAAAGGGTTATCTTTGTAATTCAAAGAGAAGCTCTTATATAATTAAGCACTATATAAGTAACTGATTGTCAAAGATCAGTTCAGGATATCAAACTGGAGAGTTTGATCCTGGCTCAGAACGAACGCTGGCGGCGTGCTTAACACATGCAAGTCGAACGCGAAAGGGACTTCGGTCCCGAGTAGAGTGGCGCACGGGTGAGTAACGCGTAAGTAATCTACCCCTGTATTCGGAATACCCCACCGAAAGGTGAGCTAATACCGGATACGTTTATCTTGATGCGAATGATGATAAAGAAAGGTGGCCTCTTCTTGAAAGCTACTGTACAGGGACGAGCTTGCGTACCATTAGCTAGTTGGTAGGGTAATGGCCTACCAAGGCGACGATGGTTAGCGGGTCTGAGAGGATGATCCGCCACACTGGAACTGGAACACGGACCAGACTCCTACGGGAGGCAGCAGTGAGGAATATTGCGCAATGGGGGCAACCCTGACGCAGCGACGCCGCGTGGATGATGAAGGCCCTTGGGTCGTAAAATCCTGTCAGATGGAAAGAAATGCCACAGGGCTAATATCTTTGTGGTTTGACGGTACCATCAAAGGAAGCACCGGCTAACTCCGTGCCAGCAGCCGCGGTAATACGGAGGGTGCAAGCGTTGTTCGGAATTACTGGGCGTAAAGCGCGCGTAGGCGGTTTGCTCAGTCAGATGTGAAAGCCCTCGGCTTAACCGGGGACGTGCATTTGAAACTGGCAGACTTGAGTATTGGAGGGGGTGGTGGAATTCCCGGTGTAGAGGTGAAATTCGTAGATATCGGGAGGAATACCGGTGGCGAAGGCGACCACCTGGCCAAATACTGACGCTGAGGTGCGAA
>JANOIV010000023.1:0-53077 GCA_031407875.1 Desulfobulbaceae bacterium
ACCTTGCCGGCAAGTTCGTTGGAGAGGATAACCGCCTCGGCGGTCAGCTCCTGCAGCCTGGTGAACTGGCCATCGTTCAGTTTAAAGGAGATACCGCCGGCGACGGCGGTGACCGGGTGAATCCCTCGGCCACCGATGGTCTCGTTGATCTTCTGGCCGAGACTGCGCAAGCGCAGGCCCTTCTTGGTCAGTTCCGGTTCGGCGTCCACCATGCCGACGATATTCTGAGTGGCGGCAGCACCGTCCAGCCCGAAGACCAGGTCCGGGCCGGCCAGGACAAAGAGCGACAGGGCGTGGGAGTGGATGACATGGCCCATATACATGAATTCACGCAACAGCTTGGCCGCCACGGGCGGTTCAACGCCGGCGGCATTGTCGAGGGCCTTGGCCGCTACGAGATGATGCGCCGTCGGGCAGACCCCGCAGATACGGGCGGTCACCTGGGGCAGGGTGCTGGCCTCCATGCCGACAAGGATACGTTCAAAGCCTCGCAGCTCGTTGACACAGAAAAAGGCCTCTTCGACCTTGCCCGCCTCATCGCACTCGAGCAGGATTCGGGCATGCCCTTCGATACGCGTTACCGGATCTATCTTAATTGTCTTTGCCATTATTGTGCCTCCACGTCGGCAATCCACTTGTTGATGAGAAACGTCGGCTTATTGCCGATCATCTTGGTGGCCATAGCATAGGCATAATGGGTCTTGGCCGATTTCTCCATATGGGTTTTGATGGTCTGGGCCTCGATCCTGGTGAGCCGGGACATCCGCTCGCTGATCTCGGTCCGGATATCATGGGTCGGCTCAGTGAGGATCTGCATGGTCGGGCCGGCACAGCCGGAACACATAATCCCGTGATTGGGACAAGGGGCGAGACAGCGGTCAAGGGTCACGGAGCCGAGACAGATATAGCCCTGGCTGAGAAAACAGGTGTCGTCATCGGGCATCCCTTCATGGCTTGCCTTTATCTCGGTCACCTCGGTCTTTTTCATGGTCCGCCGGCAAGCGGCACAGACGGTTTCCTGCCGAGCCCGCGGCTGCCGGTTTTCGATAAGAGCGCTGAGACCTTCAAAGATAAAATGGGCATGGGGCGGACAGCCGGGCAGATAGAGATCGACGTCGATTACCTCATCGACCGGAGTGACCAGTTTTTCCAGGCTGGTGATCTCGGAATCGGGCAGGAAATCAGTCTTGGTGGTGGGACTCCGGCGATAGACACAATCCATGATCTCTTCGCGGCTGTGGGCCAGGCCCGCACCGTGCAGGCCGCCATAGACCGCACAGGTGCCGAAGGCGATGATGGTCTTGCATTTTTTACGCATCTCCTCGGCGGCATGGCGGTCATGTTCGGTGCGGATCGAGCCGGTCAGGATACCGATATCCGCCTCGGGATAGAGTTTTTCATCGGTCAGGACCGGGCACTTCAGGATCTCCACCGACTCCAGGACATTGAGTATTTTTTCGTGCAGATCGACCAGGGCAACATGGCAGCCCCCGCAATCACACAGCCATTCCGTATTCAGGCGAATTTTAGCACCGCTCATATTTTTCCTCGATAGTAGGGATCCAGTCGTTATGCCTCAACGGTCAACATCTTCAGGCAGGCGTTTTCTCCGGCATGTTTGATCTCAAGGGAGGCCTTCTTACCCATGATACTCTCGAGGGCCCCGGCAAAAAAACCGTACATCATATTGCAGAGGGAGCCCTGCTGGGGATGACCGAAGCGGAACAAGGCCTGCCGGATCATGCAATCACGGAAGACGAGCAGGACCTGCCTCGCGCCATTTGCAGTGACCGATACCAGTTCATGCTGATCAACTGGCTTGAAGGGTTCAAATCCCCAGAGGCAGCTGTTGGCAACCAGGATACGCCGTACTTCCTCGATAGCCTTCAGGAGATCATCGGTGTGGTGCGCGCCTTCTGAAAATTTTCGGCCGAGATTGCGGCCGGCTGACATCGTCATACTGTTGGCGCCACGCCCGAGAATCGGCTCGATCCCTGCCGAGAGAGCCACCATGAAATTCATGGTCTCCTGCAGGGTACGTCTCTTTTTCAACAATTCTTCCACGTGCGTTACCTCCGAATACCTTTATGTTTCACATCCCGATACGAATAGATACCGAATATACTTGTAGTAAAAGAAAGACTGTAGCCTGACCCCTTTCTGCAGCACAGACACATCGGGAAAGAAAATAGACCCGTGTCAATGTAATGGGAGTCGTGCACAAATACAAGGAAAAGATCTGAGACTTGTTCTTTCTTGGGAATAAGTCTCAGATGGCGGAATTGCTCACCATACCACAGTACTAATAGTATTTTCAGGAAACATTTTGCCGGAAGGGCTGGTGCAGGATACGGGGAAAAGCTGTTTATTGCGGAGAGGAGGAGGTCGAGATTTTAGGAACTGTTACGAAACAGTATGGCCCAGTTATTTTTTGACAACGGCTTAGTGAATTTTTCTACCCTTGTCTTTTGCTCCAGCCGTGTTCACCGATGAGATCGACAAACCTGACGCTGGCCAGATGAGCGACCGTAACCTGCCCCTGGTCCTTGGTCACCAGACGTAATTCTTGGACAGCCTGATCTCCGACCGGTATCACCAGCCTGCCCGGGTCGGCCAGTTGTTCGACCAGGGGCATGGGGATCTCGGGTCCTCCGGCCGTGACGATGATCGCATCATAGGGCCCGAACTCAGGCCAGCCGAGAGTCCCGTCATCCATCTTGGCGACGATATTATAGTAGCGAAGAGCCCCGAACAATCTCCGAGCCCCGGCAAGAAGCGTATTTACCCGTTCGACAGTATAGACCCGTTCACAGAGTCGGGAGAGAATCGCCGCCTGATAGCCGGAGCCGGTTCCTATCTCCAGCACCTTTTCATACCCCTGCAGCTGCAGGGCCTGGGTCATATAGGCAACAATATAGGGTTGAGAGATGGTCTGTCCGGCAGCGATCGGTAGGGGATGATCGCCGTAGGCCCGGGCCCGCATGGCGTCATCAACAAAGAGATGCCGCGGCACCTCAGCCATGACGTCAAGGATTCTCTGGTCGGAAATCCCCCGGGCCAGGAGCTGTTCCTGCACCATGCGCTCACGGACTGTTGTGAAGCGGTCAATCACTTGTCTTTCTCTTGCCAGGAAAAGTCATTGGCCCAGTTCGCGTCATCGTCATCATGGGCGTCATACGTGCAGTCTGTGACGAGGTCACCCTTAAGAGTAACAACAACTCTGCCGATTCCCGGGGTGCCAAAATATTTTCCCACTACCGGGGTTTTTTCCAGAGTTGACGTGGTCTTTTCTTTATACAGCCATTTTTCCACACCCTGGGCGACCGTCTGCTGGTCATCCGGTTCACCGAGAAAGGCCAACACGTCATCCTTGGTGGATTGGCCTACCTTGATGAGGGTGGCATCCGAGGCCAGATTGCGCACAGGCCTGCTGTAACAACCGGACAGGATCAGGACTGCCGCCGCAAGGAGCATGCAATAGCGAAACGTTGGAGACATATTTTCCTCCTGTAAATTGAGTCTGAAGAGGCCATAAAGACCTTTTCGCTCTATATCCTGTAGGTTGCTATTTATCAATGCTAATATATGCAACCGTTGTCAACGGCAGGAGAACAATGGGGAAAACGATGCAGAGGGACAACGGGTATTTTCTTGATTTCCCGGCACCTTCTCCCGTCTTCTCAGACAATCTCAATTTCGTACCGCCCGCTCCAGGATCTTATAATTTCGCTCAACCATGACCAGAGGATCGACGATCAGACCGGCCTGGATCATGGCATTGTCATAGATCTGCTTGGCAACGTCGGCCGCAAACTCGGCATCCGTCTTCTGCAGTTCGGCCAGTCGAACGATGAGCGGGTTTTTGAGGTTGATCTCCAGATTCTTTTTAGTGCTTTCAAGCCCCATCCCTTTTTCCATCCTGCTGGCGGCCAGGACCCTCTGCATCGTAGAGGTCATATAGCTGTCCGGATTGACAATCATGGCGGGCGAATCCACCAGGCGTTTTGATTCGACGACATCCTGGACGCTGCCCTCAAGGGTCTCCTTCAGCCAGGCCAGCAGGGCTTCCTTTTCCCCGGCAGCAAGTGAGCCGCTGCCCTCTTCGGCTGACTGTTTCTTCTCCTCTTCGGACTCGGGAATCGCCAGATCGGCACGATCGGCGGAAACCAGTTTTTTACCCTCAAACTCGCCGAGGTGACTGAGGACGAAATCATCAATCGGTTCCATAGTATAGATGATCTCGATATCCCTCTTGCGGAACATCTCGACATAGGGACCGGCCTCGATGGCGGCCCTGCTCGGTCCGTTGATATAATAGATCTCCCCCTGATCAGGGCTCATACGCAGGAGATAGTCGGCCAGTCCCACCGGTTTTCCGGTCTCGGACTTGGAAGACTCAAATCTGACCAGTTTGCCCAACTCTTTCTGGAACTCATAGTCGGAGGTAACACCCTCTTTGAGGTAGATACCGAAGGTCTTCCAAAACTTCAGATAGGCCTCGGGATCCTTGGTCGCCTCGTCGTCGATGAACTTAAGGAAGCGCTTGGTGATAACCCGGCGCAGTTTGCCCACCAGGGCATTATCCTGCAAGGACTGCCGGGAGATGTTCAAGGGCAGATCCTCACTGTCGATAACACCTTTCAGAAATCTCAGCCATTCCGGCAGAATATTCTCCGAATGCTGATCTATGAGGATTCGTTGGCAATAGAGATTGACCCCAGGTTCCACCCTGCCGAATCCAAGAATCTCAAAATTATCCTTGGGCACAAAGAGCAGGGTATTGATGGCCAGGGGCGCATCGGCTGCAAAATGCAGCCGGTACATCGGCTCGTCGTGGGCATTGCCGACAAATTTATAAAAATCGGTGTATTCCTGATCACTGATCTCATTTTTGTTGCGGGTCCACAGGGCCTGCACGGTATTGACGGTCTCGCCCTCGAGTTTGATCGGGAAGGAGACAAAGGCCGAATACTGTTTGATGATCGATTCGACCTTCCACTTTGTGGCATAATCCTGGGCATCCTCTTTGAGCTCAATGATGACGCGGGTGCCCCGGTGCAGACCCGGCGTCTCGGTGATGGTAAAGGAGCCCGAGCCATCGGATGCCCACTCGTGTCCTTCGCTGCCATCCCAGGAACGGCTCTGGACAAGAACCCTGTTACCGGCCATGAAGGCCGCGTAAAAGCCGACGCCGAACTGGCCGATGAGATTAACATCTTTTTTGGCCGCCTCGGCGAGTTGGGCCAGAAAGGCGTTGGAACCGGAATGGGCGATGGTCCCGAGATTGGCCTCAAGTTCATGCCGGGTCATACCGATACCGGTGTCGGAGATGGTCAGCGTGTACTTTTTGTCATCCAGGCTTATATTGATCTCGAGAGGGACATGACCATCGAAGATATCCGTGGCCGTGAGGCTTTCATGCCTGAATTTTTCCAGGGCATCAGCGGCATTGGATATCAGTTCACGGATAAAGACATCCCGTTCCGTGTAGAGAGAATGTATCACGATATCGAGAAGCTTCTTGGTTTCAGCCTGAAATTCATGGGTCGTGGTTTTAGTGGTCATAGTGTATACCTTTAGCTCATTTGTCTGAAAAAGAAAAAGGCTGAGGAACAGCCTTTCCATTGATTTTTCCCTGAAAGTCGGCGAAAATGTTAAGCATATATGGGTGCATGTCAAGACATTCGTGCCACAACAGGACCCCATCATCCGGAGTGAGGAAAAATAGATGCGAATTATTGCCTTTGGCGACATTCATATGGCGGCACACGTATGCGGTGATATCCCCGGCATCCGGGAGGCCGATCTGATCATCCTCACCGGCGATCTGACGAATTTCGGTTCAAAGGCCGAGGCGAAACAGGTCCTCGAAGAGATCATGGCCTATAATCCCCATGTTCTGGCTCAGCTCGGCAACCTTGACCATTTCGAGATCAACGACTATCTCGAACAGCTCGATATCAACCTGCACGGCCAGAGCCGTCTCGTGCAGGGCAGGCTCTGTATTGTCGGGGTCGGTGGTTCCAATTTTACGCCCTTCCGCACCCCTAGCGAATTTTCCGAAGACGAACTAATGACGATAGCCACCAAGGCCTACCTTCAGGGTCTTGAATATGTCTCGCTGGCCGAACCGGTGTTCGGCCATAAAATCCCAATCCTTCTCGTCTCCCATACACCGCCGGCGCATACCCTCCTTGACCGACTGATCCATGGTAAACATGTCGGGTCAACCGCCATCCGCCGGCTCATTGAAACCCACCAGCCCGATCTCTGTATTACCGGTCACATCCATGAGGCCAAAGGTGAAGATAGAATAGGCAGAACCACGATAATCAACCCCGGCATGCTGCGTAAAGGCGGCTGGATAGACATCCATCTCTCACAATCAACCCTCCACGCGGTCTTGCAATGACAGAACAGCTTGATACCCTCATTATCGGCGGCGGCCTCTCCGGCCTCACAGTTGCCCATAAACTCAGAACCCACAGCCCTGGCCACCGCTATCTTGTGCTGGAAAAATCCGCCAGTACCGGTGGGGTGATCCGCTCCCACCAGGAGAACGGCTATATCTCCGAAATCGGCCCGCACGGTTTTCTCGATAACTGCCCCCAAAGCCTTCAGCTTCTCCTGGAAACCGGCCTTGACAGGGAATGTGTCAAGGCCCCTCTGCTGCACTTTGTCCGCTATGTCTACCTGAACGGCCGGCTCTACTGCATCCCGCAGACCCCGAAAAAGATCCTCATGGCCCCGCTCATTCCCTGGCCGGACAAGCTCCGGATCCTGGCTGATCTCTGGACAAAACCTCTTCAGGGCGAGCCGACCGTGGCCAAATGGGTGGCCCACCGTTTCGGTCCGGCCCTCTTGCCCTTCGCCGATGCGGTCTTCACCGGCACCTACGCCGGTGACTATAACGAGCTGACCATCGACAGCGTCATGCCGGGGGTTCGGGCCCTGGAAAAAGAATATGGGTCGGTCATCCGCGGACTTATTGCCAGGATGTGGCAGGCCAAGAGATCCGGCAAGGCCGGGAAAAAACTGACTATGCCTGCCATGACCAGTTTTCCCAAGGGCATGTGCCGTCTGTCTGAGCGTCTGGCTGAGGAGCTCAATCCCGGTGTCGATCTCCTGCTCAACTGCGGGGCCCGGGCTATTGCCCGTTGCGAATCCGGTTGGCAGGTGACCTCGGACAAAGAGGTTCATACGGCGAATAACCTCGTTCTGGCCCTGCCAATCAACGCGGCCCTGCCTCTCCTGCAGGATATCGGCCCCGCCGGCCCCTTGGCAGCAATCCCCGAGGCCCGGACTGCCACAGTGGTCTTTGGCTTTGCCAACGGTGCATCGCTGCCCCCCGGTTTTGGCTATCTGACCCCGGAACAGGAGGGTCGTTTTACCCTCGGCACCCTCTTCTCCTCCAACATGTTCCCCGGCAGGACCCCGGAGGGCCATATCCTCATTGAAACCCTGATCGGCGGCCGGCGCCACCCGGAGCGGCTGGAACTTGACGATGCCACCATGACCAGGATGGCCCTCCACGATGTGCACGAAATCCTGGGTCTGACCGGCGAGCCGGTGTACAGCACGGTCCTGCGTCCCGAGGGTGCCATCCCACAACTGGAAAGAGGCTATTCGCAACTCCTCGCCTGGCGCGACACACTGCTGCAGGAAAACCCCGGACTCTTTGTCTGTGGCTTTGGGTGGGAAGGTATCGGTATCAACGACATGATCAAGACTGCGGCCCGAACCGCCCAGGCCCTGCAGAATGCCTCCGAACTTGGAGGATACGGGCCAGAGATCAAGGGGGTGTATCTCTAAAGCCGCAAGCCTCTCGATCCATCAACATCCCCCTGAGCCGCAAAAACAACAAAGGGCCTGATCTTTTTGGTGATCGGGCCCTTTTCCTTTATAAAAAATTCTCAGCGCCGCTCTTTCAGAGTTGCTTCACCTTTTCACTGAGGAGATCAAGCTGGGCCCCGATAGAGGTATCCCGGGCGGTAAGCGTCGTGACAACCTTGATGGAATGCAGGACGGTGGAATGATCACGGTTAAAGGTCCTGCCTATATCGGCGAGAGATTCTTCGGTATATTTGCGGCAGAGATACATGGCCACCTGCCGGGGAAAGGTGTGTGCTTTTTTTCTGGAGCGGGATTGCATGTCCGTGACGCTCACCTTGAATTGATTGCCGACCAAGTCACTGATCATGGCGGTAGTCAGCACCTGATTGTGTCCGACTATATTTACCACCACCTCTTTCACTAGATCCAGGTCCACCTGCCCTCCCATGAGCCCGGCCTTGGCCCTGATGGCGATGAGGGCAGATTCGACCTTGCGCACATCACCCCTGATATGCTGGGCAAGATAGTCAACAAGGCCCTCATCGAGGCAGAGTTGATGCTGCGCGGCCTTTTTCCGGACAATTCTCAGACGGGTGGAGATATCCGGGGCCTTGATACTCGTCACCAGGCCTGCCGACATCCTCGAGCGAAACTCCTCATCTATCCCAACCAGATCCCGCGGCGCACTGTTGGCCGTAAAGATTACCCGCTTCCCGGACTTTATCAGAGAATCAAGGAGTTCATTGAGTTCTTGCTGGGTCTTCTTCTTGCCGGTCAGGGAGTGCACATCTTCCACCAGCAGGATATCGCAATGTTCGTGATATTTCCTCTTGAAGGAATCCATGGTATTGGACTGAATGCCCCGCACCATTTCGGTGGCAAACTGCTGAGCGGTCACATATTGTAGCCTGGTCATCGGAGACTCGGTCAGAATCTGATGGGCCACCGCATGGGTCAGATGACTTTTGCCCAGCCCTGTACTGCTATTGATATACAGGCAAGGACCCACCGAATCGTCGCAGACGGTCATCGATCTGCAGGCGGACTGGGCCAGAATATTGCTGTCACCCACCATAAACTCGGAGAAGGTATAGCGTGGGTGTAATGAACGTATTTTCGAGGTGTTTTCAGGGACATTGGGCAATCGCATCTGCCCCTTTACCTGTGCTATGACCTGGGGTTTACGCTCTTTTTCACAGAGAATGACCTTCTTCGTCACGGCTCCTGATTCCCGCACCTTTTCCTCAATCATCCCCAGATAATGCTGTGCTATATAGGCACTGAAGTAGCGATCAGGGCTGGAGAGAAACACGGCATCATCCTGCACCTGAACGCATTCGAGAGGTTCTATCCAGAGGGTATACGCACTCTCTGTAAGCGCGTCCTTTAATCTCTCTTTTGTCTTATCCCAAATCATACACTATCCTTTACGTAACATGTTTTAAAGCGATTCAGAGCCATACAAGACAATCATGCAGGTATCAGTGATACAGCGTATCACCTTACTGCCGCCCCCCAGCGCAGAGAAACAACAGATAAAAACGGCTTCCAACAGAAACTGCAAAGCAACCGACACGGAGATGGCGGCACAAGAATTTATGAGCGATGATTAACCCCATTTTCTCTATCCCGTCAAAGGCGATATTGAGAAATTTCGTATCAGGGCAACATCTTATTATCAACATCGGCAAGCACTCGCCCAGCCTGACTTTTCCGCCACCCTCCTTTTGAAATCCTTATTCTCAGGGCATCTCAGAAAGTATTCTTTTTCTCACGTCAAATGGAGGTGTTAGTCATGAGCACCTGAAGTTATCCACAATTTAAACAAAGTGTTTAATTCTTTGTTTCTCGATATTAGTGAATACATCTACTGATTACTCTATTTTCCTCAATTCCAATTGGAGATCTGAGGATTTCAGGGAGCTTCCGCCAATATTCAATTTTTAACCATCTCCTTTTTTTTCTTAACACTTCCTGCGCATACTACAGCGTAACATGTGCCCTGGCGAGGGTGAGAACCGTGACCTCCTCAGCACCGGCCAAAACCAAGGCCCGACTGCATTCCGTCACAGTTGTCCCGGTGGTAAAGACATCGTCAACAAGACAGACCGACCTGCCCTGCACCGCCTGTACATCTGGAACAAGAAAGGCAAATCGGAGATTTTTTCGCCTGGCTGCGCCATCAAGACTCGTCTGGGCAGGGGTATCTCTGACACGCTTGAGGAGATCAGGACGGATATCCTGTAACCGCCCGGGGAAAAAGAGGCGGGCCAGAAAGACCGACTGGTTGAGGCCGCGCTCTTTCAACCTCCTGCAATGCAGAGGAACCGGGATAATGAGATCAGGGCAGGGCAGGGCAGAATTGCCTGAAGCATCGATAATCTTGGCTAACCCCGGCAGTACCGAGGTATCTCTACTGTATTTCAGGCGATGCAGGAGCACCGCTGCCGGTTGATCGTAGCGAATACATGCCATGGCCCTCTTGTAGGGAGGTGGATGGCGCAGACAGGCACCGCAGAGATGCCGCCGCTCCGGCTCGCCTGCCACCTGCATTCCACAGCACATGCAAAAGGGCGGCCGTAGATAATCAATCTGCATCAGGCAGCCCGAGCAGAACGTCTCCTCCGCCTCGCCCTGCAAGGTCTTCTCACAGAGGAGGCAACGGGGAGGAAAGAGCAGATCAAGTCCGGCCTTTCTCCAGGATTGCCATGCTTTCATTGCACTCCTTATTTATTTTGGCACGATTATAGATCAGAGGGCATAACGCCTTCTCCAGATATTCCGCTAAAAGATATCCGCATCCACGGCATTATCCAGCGGGTTCCTGCTGGATTCCCGGCAAGAACTGAGTTGGGAAGGATCTTTTTGGCTGATATCCATTTGCGGTCTTTGCAATTTATATCAAACATGGCATAATGATCGCAATTTTCATCCTCTATGCAGGTGCAAGGAGAATTTTAACATTTTTTTCGTATATTTTACTTACAGTTACAGTTATCGAAATAGCCCAATTTGCTTTCGTCATGTCTACTCATGTCTACTCTTATCATCGCACCCCCCAGGACATCACCCACAGAAAGGAACTCTCTTATGGATCACACCAGGAAAACCTTGTCTCTTGTCCAGACCTCAGGCCTTCTCCGCAACATCTATACCCTTCTTCTCTTTCTTGGCATAGGTCTGTCCTCGTCGCCTGCCCTCTCAGCAGAGCAGAACACCACCTATCTGCCCCTGAAGGTCAACAGCCAGCAGAATGCCGACAAACTGGCGGAACAGGCAGACACCTTCCTTGAAGAGGCGCTCGTCTCCAACGGTCTCACTCTCATGCCACGAAAAAAGGCTGAGTCTCTTGTGCAGTATCAGGGCGAATGGCCCCCTTCCGTCAGTCAGCTGCAACGGGTTGCAGAAACCTCCGGCATTGACAATGTGGCAGCAGGCAGTCTGACTTTTGTCGGCAACCAGGTCAGCATCGACATCAAGGTTTTTGACCTGCTCTCCCCCAAGAATCCTCGCTATTACTTCAAGGACGGGCTGACCCCCGACACCCTGAGACAAGGCATTGCCGGAATCGTCAGCGATATCCTGCTCTACGCCGGTAAGGATCAACGCATTGCCACCCTGGCCCCCCAGGGAAATTCCCGTATTGATTCGGGGGCAATTTTACGCAAGATCAAGAGCAAGGCCGGAGATATCTACAGCCCGTCAACCTTGAGAGAGGATCTAAAGGCCATTTATGCCATGGGATTTTTCAACGATGTCCAGATCGACGTGGGTGACGGTCCCAAAGGTAAAGATATTCTTTTCAAGGTAGTGGAAAAACCGGTCATCAGTTCCCTGGTTGTCGAAGGTGTGGACGAACTCAAGGAGGAGGATGTCCTGGGTGCGGCGAACATCAAGGAGCACTTTATTCTTAACCCGGCAAAAATCAATGCCGCAGTTGAAGCCATCCGCGAACTCTATAAATCGAAAGGCTTTTATAACACCCAGGTCAAATCGGAAATTTCCTACCCTGATAAAGAGGGCGCCGTTGTCCGGTTGGTAATCGATGAGGGCAAGAAAATCTATATTAAGAAAATCGAGTTTGAAGGGAATACCACCTTTGACGACGATGAGCTTGCCGACGAGATGAAAACCAACGAAAAGGGTTTTTTTAGCTGGCTGACTGCTTCGGGCACCCTGAAAATGGACGAGATGAAACAGGACATCGGTCGGATAGTCAGTTTCTATAACAACCAGGGTTTTCTAGAGGCAAAGGTCTCCGAACCCACCATCCGCCAGGATAAAGATTTGCTATACCTCACCTTTGCCGTCGAGGAGGGGCCCCGTTTCAAGGTCGGGACCATCGATTTCTCAGGTGATCTGATCTCCGATAAAAAGATACTGCTTGAACTCCTGACCATTAGAAACGAAGAGTTTCTGAGCCGCCAAGTCATGCGGGAAGATATCCTGAAGATCACCGATTTCTACGCCGAGAAGGGGTATGCCTTTGCCACGGTAAAACCGAATATCGAGAAATCCTCTTCCGGAGGCAGGCTCGATGTCAATTTCCGGATTGAAAAGGGTGATCTCGTCTATATCGACCGTATCACCATCAAGGGTAATACTCGAACCCGGGACAACGTCATCCGCAGGGAGTTGCGGATTGCCGAAGGAGGCGTCTTTGATTCCAAGGCCCTCAGAGAAAGCACCCAGGCCCTGCAGCGTCTGGAGTTTTTTGAAGAAGTCAACATCACTCCCGAGCCCTCCCTTGATCCGTCACGGATGAATATCAATATCGAGGTCAAGGAGAAGAGTACCGGAACCTTCAGTATCGGCGCGGGCTACAGCACTGTCGACCAGCTGATCTTCATGGGCGAAATCGCCGAGAACAACTTTCTCGGTCGGGGTGATAGACTCGCGCTGAGCGCCAATATCGGCGGATCGAGCTCCAGATACAACCTGGGCTACACCAACCCGCACCTCAACGACTCCCAACTCTCATGGGGCGCCGACCTTTTCGACACCCAGCGGGAATACGACGACTACACCAAGGAGTCGCAAGGCGGAGCACTGCGTCTCGGCTATCCGCTCTTTGGAAAATGGCGTTTGCATGGGGCCTATAGCCTCACCGACACGGACCTCACCGACGTCTCCGACGACGCCTCGTTTATCATCCGCAGCTCTGTTGATCTGCATGTCACCAGCGCGGTGAAGCTCTCCTTTATCCGTGACACCCGCGACAGGATCTACAGTGCCACAAAGGGCTCCTATCACCTTCTGAGCACCGAGTATGCCGGTGGCCCTTTATCCGGTGACTCCCAGTTTACCAAACTTGAGGGCACCACCAACTGGTTTTTCCCGCTGGTCTGGAAGACCGTTTTCCACTTCAAGGGATCAGCTGGCCAGGTATTCGAAAATGAGACAGATAAATTGCCGGTCTATGAACGATTTTACCTTGGTGGACTCAACTCGATGCGTGGTTTTGACTACGGCAAAATCAGCCCTATCGAGCCGATTTCCGGTGATCGCATAGGTGGTGACAAGATGTGGTATACCAACTGGGAAATCAACTTCCCTATTGCTGAAAGCCAGGGCGTTCTTGGCGTGATCTTCTTTGATGCCGGTAAGGTTCTCGATGACGATGAGGACTGGTCCGTGAGCTCCTACAGAAAATCCACGGGACTTGGCTTGAACTGGCTGTCTCCCATGGGGCCCCTGCGGGTTGTCTGGGGCTATAACCTTGAGCCCCAGAATGACGAAGATACATCTGTCTGGGATTTCAGCATTGGCGGAGTATTCTAAAACCAACCTCAATATAAAAATATTTCATTTATTTCTGCCGGTTACACGCTGTGTGACCGGCTCTTTTTTTTGCTATGCCCCAACAACTTAGCCAACTTTTTGAACAATCAAAAACCGTACATATCAGCGGTCTGCGGGGCGGCAGTCCTGCCTGGTTCAGCGCCCTGGCCGCAGAAGGCGGCCACTGCTGCTGTATCGTCCCCGATGAGCAGATGGTCGCCCTCTTTGAACAGGACCTCAAGCTCTTTACCTCCAGAAATATCCTCACCTATCCAGCCCATGAGATTCCACCCTACACCCCGCTGTCCCCAGATCAGCAGATAACCGCCCTGCGTCTCTCGAGCCTTTACCGACTCAAAGAGAGCAGAGAACCAGTCATCTTCGTCACCTCCATTGAGGCCCTCATGCGGCGGGTCATGCCCGCAACGCAGCTCACGAAGGTACCTGAACTGATCCTGGCAGGAGAAGACTGCGATGTCACAAACCTCCGGGAAGGCCTTGTCATGATGGGCTACGAACAAGTTGCCCTGGTGCAGAATATCGGCGATTTTTCCATACGGGGCGGCATTATCGACATCTATCCTCCACCTTTTTTCCAAGACAATAGCACCGCCCATGAAGGTCCTGTGCGCTTAGATTTTTATGGCGACACGATTGACTCTCTCCGGGCATTTGATCCTCTAACCCAGCGCTCGACCGCAGAGATACCCGAGGCAGTACTGCTGCCGGTGACCGACATCCTTATCAGACACCATGATTCTATAGCAAATAACCGGATTTCCCGGGCCTTCCAAAAACACGCTGCGGACCTTGCCTGGGACAGGGACAAGACCGCAATTCTCGTCGAACAGGTTACCAGTGGCCGGCGCTTTGCCGGCATGGAATTTTTCCTGCCGCTGTTCTACGCCGAAGAGCAAAGGCCCAGTTCCGCAGTCTTGGGTTTTTTCCCCGCCCAAACCACCCTGGTTCTCGTTGAACCCGAGGCTATCCAGCAGAACATGGAACTGGTCTATGAGCGCATTCTCACGAACTACCAACTGGCCCGGGAATCTGCCACCCCGGCTCTGCCGCCCGCTGAACTCTTTCTTGATGTCCACGAAACCAGACAATTGATGGCCGGATTCAACCAGGCCCTCTGTACCGACTTCATCAGCGATGAGGCGTGTTCCATAAGCATAGTGACCCAGAGTCACCAGTTGCTCAAGCAGGAAATTGCCCTGCAGCGCCGTAAAAGAGGCATCCTGGTTCCGCTCTCCGAACAGATAACCGCCTGGCAGAATAACGGGGATCGGGTTCTTCTCTGCTGCCGATCGGCAAGACACCTGAAAAACCTGGGTGAACTGCTGGCCAAGCATCACCACCGGATCGCCGTTGTCGAGGCCCCTCTCTCCCTCGATCCGCCAGAACAGCCATGCGAAACAGGTGAAGTTCTGCTCTGCGAGCATCCTCTGACCCAGGGCTTTTCCCTGCCGGAGGCGAGGATCCATCTGCTCTCCGAGAGTGAGCTCTTTGGCGAGATGCGCCTGGGTGGCCGAAAGAAAGATGGTCGTCAGAAAGGCGAGCCGCTGCGCTTTACCGAGCTCAAAAACGGTGATATCGTGGTGCACCGGGATCACGGGCTTGGCGTCTATCTCGGCCTCGTCACCATGGAGTTCCAGGGCGTGACCAATGACTTTATTCACATTGAGTATCGGGACGGAGACAAACTCTATCTGCCGGTGGATCGACTCAATCTGATTAGCCGCTACGAAGGACTCTCCGATCAGCAACCGAAAATTGACAAGCTTGGAACCCAGTCCTGGCGCACCACAAAATCCAAGGTCAAAGAGGAGGTCTGGAAGGTCGCCCAGGAACTGCTCGATATCTATGCCACCCGGGAGCTCCGCGAAGGCCGGCGATTCTCCCCGCCGGCTGAACTTTTCCATGAGCTGGAAGAGTCCTTTCCCTTCGACGAAACCCCGGGCCAAGACAAAGCGATTACCGAAGTCATTGACGATCTTACCTCGGATAAACCGATGGACAGACTGGTCTGCGGCGACGTCGGCTACGGCAAGACCGAAGTCGCAATCCGGGCCGCCTTCAAAGTGGTGGAAGACGGATATCAGGTGGCGATCCTCGTGCCGACGACAGTTTTGGCCGAGCAGCATGTCAAGACCTTTAAGGAGCGACTGCAAGGCTTTCCGGTGACGGTGGCGTGCATCAATCGCTTCCGCACTTCGGCAGAGCAGAAAAAGATCATCAAGAGCCTGGCAGACGGCGGCATCGACATTCTCATCGGCACTCACCGACTTCTCTCCAAAGATGTGGTCTTCAGAAATCTGGGTCTGCTCATCGTCGACGAGGAACACCGTTTTGGCGTGAGCCACAAGGAAAAGCTCAAGAAGATGCGGGCGGAGGTCGACATCCTGACCCTCACCGCCACACCCATCCCGCGGACCTTGCAGATGTCTCTCCTCAGCATCCGCGATCTCTCGGTCATCTCCAGTCCTCCGGAGCACCGACGTCCGATCAAGACCTTTGTGGCCCAGTATGATGATCTGGTGATCAAAGAGGCCGTCACCAAGGAAATGCGGCGGGGCGGCCAGATCTTCTTCGTCCACAACCGGGTCAAATCGATCCATCAGGTGGCGGCCAATATCCAGAAACTGGCACCGGCGGCCCGCATCGCCGTGGCCCACGGCCAGATGGCCGGCAAAGAACTCGAAGACATCATGGTCTCCTTTGTCAACCGAGAGACCGATGTCCTGATCTGCACCACCATTATCGAATCAGGCCTTGATATCCCCACGGCCAACACCATCATCATCAACAGGGCCGATCAGCTCGGCCTGGCGGAGATCTATCAGCTCCGGGGCCGGGTCGGGCGTTCCAGCCTCCAATCCTACGCCTATCTGCTGGTGCCCTCGCTTGACACCCTGACCAAGGATTCCAGGGATCGGCTCCGGGCACTGATGGACTGCAATGAACTCGGGGGCGGTTTCAAACTGGCCATGAGCGACCTGCAGATCCGCGGCGGCGGCAATCTCCTCGGGGTCTCCCAGAGCGGCCATATCGCCGCTATCGGTTACGATCTCTATCTCGATCTCCTGCAGAAGACCGTAGCCGACCTCAAGGCCAGTGTCCTGCATGGCGGATCTGATATGCCTGCCGAGGAGGATATCGATCCCGAGATCAACCTGCAGATCTCGGCCTATATCCCTGAAAACTACATGCCGGACATCAGCCAACGTTATATGACCTATCGCAGGATTGCTGCCCTTTCCACCTCCGACTTGGCCCTGCAGGACGAACTACGGGATGAACTCGTGGATCGCTATGGACCTCTGCCCCCGGAGACCGTTAACCTCCTGCACATTATCAGTATCAAAAAAGAACTGATTGCCCTGCGCATCAGCAAGCTGGAAAAAGGCAAGGAAAGTCTGGTTTTCTCCTTTACGGCCGACACCCCGCTCCGTCCGGAAATGCTTTTGAGCTACCTGCAGGTACCAGCCAAAAAACGCCCGACAGAGGTCACCAAACTCACCCCGGACGGAAGACTCATCGTACCGGGTCGGTTTGCCACGAGCGAGGGTCTCTTCGGGGCAATCACCAGGATAATCTCCGACCTGAGGATTTTGTGCAATGCCGCATCGTAAGGCCCCCATCCGGATATATCCAGCGTTTTCCTGGGAGGATATCGATACCGTTCTCCTTGATATGGACGGCACCCTGCTCGATAAATATTTCGATGACTACTTCTGGGAGCACTTTGTCCCCGAGGTCTTCGCGGTGGCCAACAATCTGACGGCTGAACAGGCGCGCAGTATTTTACTCGGCCGGTATCAGCAGGTTGAGAGCACATTGCAGTGGACGGATCTCGATTACTGGTCGGAGCAGCTCGGCCTGGATATCCCGGAGCTCAAATGCCGGATCGACCATCTTATTCAGGTTCATCCGTATGTTATAGAGTTTCTCTCATTTATCAAGACTCTCGGTAAAGAGGTGCATCTCGTCACGAACGCCCATTCCAAGACTCTGGCGATCAAACTGCAGAAGACCAGTATCGGGCCTTACTTCTCCCGCATCATCTGCGCGGAAGAGGTTGGCGAGGCGAAAGAACAGCCGGCTTTCTGGACAAAGCTGGAAAAGATGCTCGGTTTTCATAAAGAGAGGACGCTCCTAGCCGACGACACGGCGAAGGTCCTCCATTCTGCCCGGCAATATGGCATGGCCTACCTGATCTACGTGGCCCGGCCCAGCTCCCGAAAACCGGTCAGTTATTCACCGGATTTTCCCTCCATCGCCTATTTCAATGAACTCATCTTCACATGACGCGACGGGCCCAGCGCCGAAGGCCGGATATGTCTCTTGCCAGCTGAGACGACTCGGGATATTATTTCGTGGACTTTCATTCTGTTAGAGATACCCCGACTTTTGTTCCGGCATGAATGACCATGTCATCGTATCCGAGATGAAATAAACTGGACAGCCCATTTCTGGTTTGACGGACAGCTGATCAAGAAAAAGATATGGGCCCAGCTGCCACAAGAAGCAGAAAGGCATCGCCTATCCTGGAGAACGGACCATCGCCAATCTGCAACCGGGCCTCGACAGCCTGATCGCCTAAGACCTGATCAAACCCTGCGAGCGCGACCCAGGCGGGCATTTCTTTCTCTGGAAGGTCTCTGGAAGGTCTTTTCCAAGACCGAGAGCTGGTTCCCCCGCGAGCTTCTCAACCAAAAGATCGCCGAGCGATACGGCAACCAATAGCATCCTGCGCCCCCTTCCCCAAGTTTCTTATGATTTGTTTTATCTTACAAAGGAGTTAAAGGGTAAACTCAGGCAATCAAGACCAGACCGGCAACCCAGGTCATGGCCTCAGCCACCGAATCAGCCCGGGGATTGGCCGTTGCTGCAGACCAGCCGGCGGCCTCCATCATTTTTGCAACGTTAATGCCAAAACCGGACATGGAAGGTCTGGCCATGCGGGGGTTACGGCAAATACCCTGTTGGTCAAGCACGCGACAAAAGAGATGTTCATGACAGAAAAGATCCTTGCACGAACCACCGGCAAAGGCCTTTGACCCGGAGTACCCCAAGGCAATGGCGGCCAGTTCGATACCTGCCACTATTTCATGCAGGAGTCGCATCACCTCCTTCCTCTCATTCGAGAACAGCACAGCAGAGGGAACTTCGAGCCTGACAACCAGGGCGGATTTGCTCTTTTCCTGCAGTCTCTCAAAACCTTCAGGCCCGGCAACATGCGGCGGACAACTCGGCGATAAGCCGTAGTTCTCGCACCGGGGCTCACTGCAGAACAGGACCAGATGCTCTTCCACCACAATCTCGGAGGGAGAGAGCACTCTGACCTCGGTTGCCCCGGCAAAACAGGCCTGCTGGATGAGCATCTCCATATCCCGGTTCATTTCAATCGACGTGAATTCCACTTGGCTTTCTCCTCTCCGATGGCCGGTCGCCTCGTCACAGCATCAGGTCAGGTGTTTTCGGTAGCTGATCCATGTACCACTGCATCGGGTCAAACAGCTGGAAGCCGGCCTCAAGAAGCCGGCGTTTGACATTGGCGACATTATTGGTCAGGAGATAGGGAAAGATGGCCTTCTTATCGGTATCCCAGGTCCTGGAGACAAGTACGCTCCCCAGGGAAATTTTTTCATCGGTTATGATATCGATAATCTTCTTCAATTGGCCCTGCTGCTCTTTGGCCAGAACGCATAACAGCGTTCCCGGATCGCCAATACCCATGACATTGACAAAGGAGGAGAGCAGATCCCGGGTGGAGAGGATGCCCTTTAAATATCCCTGCTCATCGATGACCGGCAGGGCTCCCACCCGTCTCTGCCGCATCACCAGCAGGGTATCCTGGATGGTGTAGTAGACGGAAATAGTCAGGGGGTTTTCGGTCATTATCTCACGGACACTATGCTCCATGACCTTCGCCAGGGTCTTTTCGTAATCTTCCCTGCTCAATAGAGATGAGGGCATTGCCGAACGCATGTCACGATCCGAGACAATCCCGACGAGCAGCCCCTCCTCGTCCACCACCGGGAGGTGTCTGATCTTATGCTTCTGCATAATTTCCCGTGCCACGGAAATCTTGGCATCAGGACTCGTTGTGATCAAGTTTTTGGCCATCCTTTCGCTTACAAACATAACCCCTCCTGCTTCGTTTCGTTTATCTGAGATACCTGGCAATGTGTTGATATGCTTTTCTTCATCATCGTATCCCGGCCAGCATTTTGATATGATTTTCTACCAAGAGGGCCAATACGTCGTAATGATAGCCACCCTCAAGGACCGAAATCACCCTTCCGCCGGCAAATTTATTGACAAGGTTCAGAATCACCTCTGTGATAAAATCATACCCGTCGGTTGACAAATTGGTCCCGGACATAAGATCGCACTCATGGGCATCGAACCCGGCTGAGACAAGAACGACCTCCGGTTGAAATTTTTTGAATGCCGGGACAAGATCCTGCATGATCATCTTCTTGTACTCATCATCTCCCCTGCCCGGTAGCACCGGAGAATTATGGGTAAAACCGAGCCCTTCTCCTATCCCCGTCTCAAACTCCCGGCCCGTACCCGGATAGGCGAAGGAGGGGTGCTCATGGATCGAGTAGTAGAAGACCGTCGGGTCCTGCTCGAAAATGTGCTGGGTGCCATTGCCATGATGCACGTCGAAATCAATGATCCCGACACGCTCTATTCCCCATTTCTTCTGGAGGTATTTGGCGCCGATCGCGACATTGTTGAAATAGCAAAACCCCATCGCCTTATCGACTTCGGCATGATGTCCGGGTGGTCGTACGGCGCAGAAGGCATTATCGATAGTGCCTTTCATCATTTCATCTATGGCGCTGAGCACACCGCCAACGGCCAGGAAGGCGGTGTCGTACGAGTCTCTGCAGATGGAATTATCCTGATGATCCATTTCAGGAAATCCGGCCAGGCAGGCCTCTTCAAAGCGCATGATATAGCGGATGTTATGAACGGCCTCAATCCATCGCTGGTTTGCCCTTTGCACCGGAATCGGGATCAATTTCTCAAGGAGGCCGGATTGGGACAATCCTCTGTGGATCGCCCGCAGTCTGTCCGGTGATTCAGGATGCATTCCACATGTAACATGCATGAGAAATCTGTCATCGTACACAAAACCTGTCCTTTTCATATCATCTACCCTGGTAGTCAAAAACTTCCCACCTCCGAGTTCTCTCCGAACAGATGGGTGCTTTTCATTTCTCCCTCAGCATTTCCTGCAACGCAAATTCCAGCAGACCGAGAGAAAAACGCCTGCGCAACTCCTTCATACCCCGAGATTGACGACCACCCGGCCCTTCTGAGCTCCTTTCAGGATCAGGTCGATCTGGTCATCCAGTGCCGCCAAACCAACCTCCCGACAGAGACTCTCGAGCTGAGGGGGCTTCCAGCCGGTTGCCAGTCGTTGCCATATCGCCATCCTCCGATCCATGGGGCAATTCTGGGAATCGATCCCGACCAGAGACACACCCCGCAGGATAAAGGGAAAGACCGTCAGATTCAGCTCAGGTGAGGCCACGTTACCGCAACAGGTGATTACCCCTTTGGCCTGCGTCGACTTGATTGCAGTCGTGAGAATATCGCCGCCGACGGTGTCAATCACCCCGGCCCAGAGGGTTTTCAAAAGCGCTCTGCCACTGGTGTCGGTTGCCTCCGATCTGGAGATTATTCGCTTTGCCCCGAGCCCTTCAAGAAAATCCTTCGCGCCCTCCTTGCCCGTCACGGCTGTCACCGAATAACCGAGCCTGGCCAGGATTGCCACCGCCAGACAGCCGACCCCTCCGGTTGCCCCCGTGATCAGGATCTCACCCTTGCCGGGGGCAAGACAGTGCGTCAGGGCGGAGACGGACATACCGGCAGTCAGGCCGGCGGTGCCGAAGATCATGCTCTCTTTGAGCTCAAGCTCCCCCGGCAGAGGTAGAACCCAGGCGGCAGGAACCCTGATATACTGGCCAAAGCCGCCGGCAGTGTTCATGCCCAGATCATAGCTGGTAGAGATGACCTTATCTCCGGGCCGAAATGTCTCACTCCGGCTCTCTTCCACCACACCGGCGGCATCAATACCGGGGGTATGCGGATATGCTCTCGTTACACCCCTATTGCCCGTAGCGGAGAGGGCGTCCTTATAATTGAGCGACGACCACAGGACCTTAATCAGGACCTCCCCCTCAGGCAGGTCGTCCATACTTCTCTCTCGAATCGAACGAGAGAAACTGTTATCTGCATGTTCTTCAACCACCATTGCCAGATATTTCTTATTCATCTGAGTCCTTTCTCCTTCATTAAGGGTGTTCGTCATGCCGGCACAGCCGTGACCTCTCCTGTCGCAACATCATTCCTATGGTGTCTCGAGATTTTGAAAAGGGTCGGGCCACAAGGCACAGATATGTCTCTCCTCATCCAGCCGCAGGGCCCTGGCGACGGGATCGTAATAAAAGATAGACCAGCTGATAATCTGAAAATATTCATGGGAAAAGGCTTTTTTTCGCTCAACCGCCTCCAGGGGAAAGTTGTCGTAAGCCATGATCCAGAGGAGATTAGTATGGGCATGGGTGGGACAGAGATCGCCGAGGTGCACCACCGTTTCGCCGTTAGAAGTGATTTCAATCGCCTGATGTCCATGGGTAATGGCCTCCCGCATGCCTGGCGGTTATTCCCGGGCATATCTCACATTCCCCGTTGATCAACTGCAACCGACCCTCTTTTTTCACCTGTCGGAAGTTTTCTTCAAGATAGGTGGCCTTGGCCCGCTCAGAAGGGTGCTCGACATTCCACCATTCGGCCTCCTGAACCAGATGAAGCGCCTGGGGGAAGGTCAACTCTCAGCCGCTTTAGAGTTGACCATTTCGATACCGCCGGCATGATCAAAATCACAGTGGGTGAGAAGAACGAGGTCCACATCCCCTCTGCAGATACCCAGGCGCTCAAAATGAGCCGAGATATCCCAGGCAAGGGAGACCTGAAAGACCCTGGTTTGTTCGTCGGTGAGCCGGTTGCCGAGCCCGGTGTCGATTATGATTGGTATTCTCAGGGATTTTCATCAGGAGAGGAACATTGCACATGTGGGTGCAATTGTCGTCGTCGGCTTCATAACGTTTTTGCCAGAGAGCCTTTGGCGCCGCCCCGAGCATTGTGCCACCGTTTAGGCGGAAATCATCGCCCTTCAACCAGTGGATTTCAATATCCCCAATGCACAGTGGTTTTATCTCATCCATTTACCAATCCTCAATCACCGGACGAGATCAGATATATCACCAGTATCTTTTTGAAAATACTGACGATAGACACTTTTTTCAGCTATTTCGTGACACCATCTTACCGCACTTTCCCAAAAAGATCACACTCCTTCTTTTTACGTTGGCAACTGACAAATATATGAACTAATAAAGCAAGAGTAACATTGTTCTTTCACTTTACATAAGGAAAGGTTGGGTTAATAATACATCTAATTCACCTCATGTTATTATCCGTTATTATTCAAATAAATTATTGCCACTGCTCGACAGAGAGAAGTGGCTTGTTGGCAATGAAAAGACCAATTATATACAATTAATAATTGTTATAACGGTAATATAGATCAAGCTTAATGACATTTTCAATGGCCAGTAACACTATTAAAATATCTGTCACTCTATCATGCAACGGCCACCTTTTAGGCCTTTTACCACACTGAAAAGAGGGAGTTCATAATATGTCCTTTGACAAGAGAGACTATCTGCTCAAGAAAAAAGAAAAAATTGCCCTGGGGGCTGACAACAGCGGATCGACAAGGAGCATGCCCAAGGCAAGATGACGGCACGGGAACGACTCGAGTATTTTTTTGACAGCGGCACATTCATAGAACTGGATGCCTTCGTTAAAAACAGGTGTACGAATTTCGGCACGGACAAACTCGATCTGGCGGGCGAGTCGGTCGTCACCGGCTACGGCATGGTCGATGACAGACTGGTCTTTGCCTTCTCCCAGGATTTCACTGTAACCGGCGGCGCCTTGAGTGAAATGCATGCCAGAAAGGTCGTGAAGGTGATGGATGCTGCCGCCAAGGTCGATGCCCCAATCATCGGTCTCAACGATTCGGGCGGGACACGCCTCCAGGAGGCGGTTGACGCCCTTTCCGGCTACGGCGACATCTTCTACAGTAACGCCATCTATTCCGGAGTGATCCCCCAGATCTCGGCCATCATGGGGCCCTGCGCCGGCGGGGCCGTTTACTTTCCCGCACACACCGACATCATCTTCATGGTGGACAAGACCACCCAGATGTTCATCACCGGCACGCAGGTCATAAAGACCGTTACCGGTGAACTGGTAAGTGCCGAGGATCTCGGCGGGGCCATGACCCATAACAGCATCAGCGGCAACGTGCACTTCATTGCCGATACCGACAAAGACTGCATCGACGCGATCCGCAAACTGGTCGGCTATCTGCCGTCAAACAACATGGAAAAGGCTCCATCCACCCAGATCGAAACCGACATCAACCGGCATATTGCAGAACTCAACAACATTATTCCTGACAGCCCCAACAAGCCCTATGATATGCATGATGTGATCACCCATATCGTCTATGCAGACAGTTTTATGGAATACCAGCCCTATTTTGCCAAAAATCTGCTCACCGGTTTTGGACGGATGGCAAATCTGTCGGGGTGGTTGCCAATCAGCCTAACGTGATGGCAGGCTGTCTTGATATGAATGCCGGAGATAAGGCATCCCGTTATTATCCGCACCTGCGACGCCTTCAACATCCCCCTGCCCACCATCGTCGACGTCCCCGGTTTTCTCCCCGGAAACTCCCTACTGGTCTGCTCAATCCGCTTGGCATCGTAAGCGGCATCCATCAGGTCGTAGAGGTGGGTTACCTTCCTACTGGTCAGCTTGATCAGTGGAATAGCGGCCTGGCTGTCATGCAGCGAAGCAGAGGTGACCAGGGCACTGATCGGCAGGCCGATATCGTTTGTATCCATATGCAGCTTGTAGCCGTTTTATGGCACCTTGTACCCTTTGGCATTCTTCTTGGTGCCGCGATCGCAGGCGACCGGCAACTCACGAATGGCGTCCTCCGCGGTCTGTTGGATCTGACGATCCAGTCGTTTCTCGATGGCCGCCTCCTGCTGCTCACCCTTGGCGGGACGCCCTCTTTTACGGGACGGTCTCGGCTCTTTGGCAGCCTTCTTCACCGGCTTCTCGCGGCCAATAATGGCTGTGGAATCTCTGCTTATATGCCCGACAAGCTGCTGCGACAGGTATTTTTCCACCAGCGCGTCGTGTACGCTGCAGCCAAGGCTGCCGGCGGCAAATTCGGCAAAGGCCCGCGAAAATGCCGACTCCGATGGAATATCACCGTAAGCGGGAAAAACCGCAGATCCTTCGCAGGTTGACTGCCGATTGCAGGGCGCGGTGCAAGTCACTGGTCGTGGGGTGTCGATAAAGCGCTTTCGCCACAAACGCACGGGCTATAGACTGCCGGTCATGAGGTGTGCGTCCAGGATAACGTGTGACGCTCTTTGGCACATGCCGTTCTACCTGGACTATCTCCAGGATGGACACCAACCGCTCCTCCTGCTCGGTAAGCGGCGTTGTCAAACATTGGTTCAGATGGGGAAACAGACTTCTTTGGACACGTCCCATCAACCATGATATCTTGTCTGTGAGCTTCATGGCATTCTCCCTGGCTCTGTTTTGCTGGATACAAAACTATACCAGGAAATGACATGAAATTCAATTAAATCAGTATATTGTTCTACTAATTGCTCTTGTTTTTTGTTATCAACACGTCTTTTTGCAAGAGGCTCCTTTCATTTCTTCCTTTTCCAAAAATCGCTTCCGTTGTCGCAACCATATTGCCCGGGCAAACCCTAACAACAGTAAACACTTTGGCCTTGACAAAAGGATCTGGGTCACATAAAAGATATGAGATAACATTGTTCTTTTATCCGATGCAAAGATCTTCTACAAAGTTCCTTTGCAGATCGCAAAGGACCTCATGTTAATTTTATCATATATATCTAATAAATAACAAAGTCGTATCCTGAAATATTCCAGGATACGACAGGTTAATCATTGGGCGATTCTACTTCTCTCTGCTGGCAATTACCCTCTGGCATGGTCATACAGTAACGATGTTAAATGAATTGAATCAGGATATTCACAAACGTCTCGAACAGGCAGTACTCGAGGTATTTTCCAATTCGGATTTTCACAAGGCGAGTATCCGGGATATTGCCAGTAAAGCTGGTGTCAGCTTTACCACAATCTACAAACACTATGGTAGCAAAGAACGGCTGGTATTCGCCTTTGTCGATGTCTGGATGGGCAAACTTACCGACCGCATAATCGATCATCTGCAGGGAATCGAGGATCTGAAGGAAAAGCTGCGCAAGGTCTTCTGGCTGCAACTCGACTACTATGAACGGCATCAAGGCCTCGGCAAGATCGTTTTCATGACCCTGCCCATGAAAACCTGGATGGCGGATGAGACCTTCAACCAACAACGTATGATGGATCTGCTTATCGGTGTGCTTCGCCAGGGTCAAAACGAAGGTATATTGAACGCAGAGGTACGGGCCGGTACACTCCTTGACTTCCTGATGGGATTTGTCCAACGCAGCTTTTTCATGTGGATACTGCGAGGTCAGAAAGAAAGTCTCTCCGAGCAGGCCAATGCCATGTTCGAGATGGTCTGGCGCGGCATGGCCAATCCTCGTTCCACAGTGCACAAGCCAAGAATACTGAAAACTGAGCATGATTCTTTAACTGCCGAACAGGCATAACCCAAGACTCTTTCCTGCTGGAGGCGCAACATGAAGATACTTAAAATCGATCATCTGGGCATAGCTGTCAACAACATGGCTGAAGGAAAAAATTTCTGGTCCGATGTCCTTGGACTGGAGTTTGAAGGAGCCGAGACGGTCGCCGAACAGAAGGTCACCACCGCCTTCTTCCCGATCGGCGAGAGTGAAGTAGAACTTCTGGAATCCACCTCACCGGACGGCCCGGTCGCGAAATTCATCGAGAAAAAAGGCCCCGGCTTTCAACATGTGGCCTTCCGGGTGGAAAACATCGAAGAGGCCCTGGCCGAACTCAAGGCAAAGGGTATTCAACTCATCGACCAGGAGCCCAGAAAGGGTGCGGGCGGCGCCAAAATCGCTTTCCTCCACCCCAAGGCTACCGGCGGCGTTCTGGTCGAGTTGTGTGAACGCTCCTGATCTTTATTCCCGATATATAGGCGAAAATATCATCACCCGTCAGTAAGGAGTCGACAATGTCAGAACATCCGGAAAAAAAACGTTGGGAAGAGCTGGCAAGTAAGCAGATGAAGGGAAAAACTCCCGATTCACTGGACTGGATGACCCCCGAAGGTATCAAGGTCAAGGCCCTCTACACCGCCGAAGACCTCGAAGGCCTCGAATCCGTCAACACCCTTCCCGGCCTGGCTCCCTATGTCAGGGGCCCCATGGCCACCATGTATGCCGGTCGCCCTTGGACCATCCGCCAGTATGCCGGCTTTTCCACAGCCAAGGAATCCAATGCCTTCTACCGCAAGGCCCTGGCTGCCGGCCAAAAGGGCTTGTCGGTGGCCTTTGATCTTGCCACCCACCGCGGTTATGATTCGGATCACCCCCGGGTCTCCGGTGATATCGGCAAAGCGGGCGTCGCAATTGATTCTGTCGAGGATATGAAAATCCTCTTCGATGGCATCCCCCTTGATCAGATGTCGGTCTCAATGACCATGAACGGTGCGGTCATTCCCATTCTTGCCGGTTATATCGTCGCCGCCGAAGAGCAGGGAGTCAGCCACGAGCAGCTCACCGGCACTATTCAAAACGATATACTCAAGGAGTACCTGACCCGTAATACCTACATTTATCCTCCCAGTCCTTCGATGCGCATCATCTCCGATATCATGGCCTACTGCTCGAAGGAGATGCCCAAATACAACACCATCAGCATCAGCGGCTATCATATGATGGAGGCCGGGGCCAACAGCGTTCTGCAAACGGCCTTCACCCTGGCTGACGGCGTGGAATATGTCAAGGCAGCCCTGAAGAGCGGGCTCGATGTCGATACCTTTGCCCCTCGGCTCTCCTTCTTTTTCGGCATCGGCATGAATTTCTTCATGGATATTGCCATGCTGCGAGCTGCTCGGTTCCTCTGGCACCGACTTATGAGCCAGTTCAATCCTAAAAGTTTGCAATCGTCGATGCTTAGGACACATTGCCAGACATCGGGCTGGAGTCTGACGGAACAGGATCCGTACAACAACGTGATCCGTACCACCCTTGAGGCCCTGTCAGCCGTCCTGGGCGGGACCCAGTCCCTGCATACCAACTCCTTTGATGAGGCCATCGGGCTGCCCACTGATTTTTCGGCCCGCATCGCCCGCAATACCCAAATTATCATCCAGGATGAATCCCAGATCTGCCATGTCATCGACCCGCTCGGCGGCTCCTATTACCTCGAATCACTGACAAACAGTATTATCAACGAGGCTCAGAAGATTATTGACGAGATCGAGGGACTCGGCGGCATGGCCAAGGCCATTGAATCCGGCATGCCCAAAATGCGCATCGAGGAGTCGGCGGCCCGTAAACAGGCCCGCATCGACCAGGGCCTTGACGTGATCGTCGGCGTGAATAAACACAAGCTGGCCAACGAGAAGATTGACTTTGAAGTCCGCGAAGTCCCCTCTTCCGTACGCGACGAGCAGATAACCCGCATCCTACAAATCAAGGCCAGCCGAGACAACAGTGCTGTAGAAAAGGCCCTTTTGGACCTGACCCGGGCAGCAGAAGGCAATGGTAATATCTTGGCAGCCGCCCTTCCCGCCGTTCGTGCCCGTGCGACCATTGGCGAGATTTCCGACGCCATGGAAAAGGTCTTCGGCCGTTATGTCGCCACTACTCGCTGTATCTCAGGGGCCTATTCATCTGAATATACAAAAGATTCTGCCATCATCACAGCACTCAGAAAACGGACCGAGCAGTTTTTGGCGGCCCAGGGACGCCGACCTCGTCTGCTGGTCACCAAGATGGGACAGGATGGGCATGACCGTGGCTTCAAGGTTGTTGCCAGCGCCTATGCAGACCTGGGTTTCGATGTCGATATCAGTCCGATGTTCCAGACCCCTGAAGAGGCGGCCAAGATGGCCATCGAAAATGATGTCCATGTTATTGGGGTATCCAGCCTCGCGGCTGGCCATAAGTCCCTTATCCCAGCCCTGATAGCCGAACTGAAGAGGGTTGGCGCAGTTGACATCACCGTCGTTGCCGGCGGGGTCATTCCACCCGGCGACTATGATTTTCTCTATCAGGCCGGGGTCAAGGCCATTTTTGGCCCGGGGACACCGATTACCGACTCTGCCGACCGGACCCTCTCCTTGCTTGAGGAAAAATATCTGCGCTGATATCCATACTATCTAAGTATTTCAGCCATGCCATAAGGGCTCGGCAGCCGGCTATCAGCTCGGACGGTCGAGCCCTTAGCTCATTTACCCTCTAGCAGAGTGCATTTTCTCTACCATAACATTCCACAGCGGCAAACCAGGATGCTCAAAAACCCTGAATACTTTATTGATGGCGTTCTGAAACAGAACAGGTTGATACTTGCCAGGACAATAACCCTGATCGAAAGCAGCCTCCCCGCCGATCAGAAAATGGCCAGGACTATTCTTGATCGACTGCTCCCCCATACGGGCAAGGCGCACCGTCTTGGTATTACCGGGGTTCCCGGGGCGGGAAAGAGCACTTTTATTGAAAGCTTCGGCACCATGTTGACAGAGCGTGGCCACCAGGTTGCAGTCCTGGCCATCGATCCCAGCAGTACGCGAAGCGGCGGCAGTATCCTCGGGGATAAAACCAGGATGGAAAAACTGGCGATCAACGACCGGGCCTTTATCCGCCCCTCGCCCTCTCGCGGCACCCTGGGTGGGGTGGCTCGAAAGACCAGAGAGAGCATGCTGGTCTGTGAGGCGGCAGGATTTGATGTCGTGTTCATAGAGACCGTCGGCGTCGGTCAATCCGAGACGACCGTGGCCTCAATGGTGGATTTTTTTCTGGTCCTGATGATTGCCGGGGCGGGAGATGAGCTGCAGGGAATAAAGAAAGGAGTCCTCGAAGTGGCCGATGCCATCGTTATCAACAAGGCAGACGGTGACAATATTCTCCGCGCTCAAATGGCCCAGAAGGACTATCAGGCAGCCCTGCACCTGCTTATGCCCAACAACCCCAACTGGTCGCCACCTGTACTTACCTGCAGTTCTCTCCAGATGACCGGGATTGACGCCATCTGGGAAACTATTCTTGATCACCGGAAAGTGCTCAATGCTCTCGGGCAGATAGAGGCCAACCGAAAAGATCAGGCTCTGGATTGGCTGGCCTTTCTCATCGAGGAAGGATTACACCGGTGGTTCTACAACAATCCACAGATACAGATGACTCTGCCGTTTTTGCAAGAAGAGGTGGCGACCGGAAAAGTCTCTCCGACCGCAGCAGCGGACACGCTCCTCTCACTTCTGAAAATAATGCACGAACGGGCAGAAACACCTTTCCGCGCGAACTAACGAGCAGAGATCATTCCTCTTTATACCATCCTGCGTATTTCACATAGTTGTCGGCAATTCTCTCAATTTCACCCGAAATCAATTCATCGCTGATATCCTTTATCTTCTTTGCCGGGATCCCCGCGTAGATGCTGCCGGATTTCACCCGTGTCCCCTGAGTGACGACCGCACCGGCCGCAATAATCGTGTTGCTCTCCACCACACAATCATCCATGACAATAGCACCCATACCGATAAGAACATTATCGTGAACCGTGCAGCCATGGACGATGGCATTATGTCCTACGGAGACATTGTTCCCTATGTTGGTCGGAAATTTCTGATACGTGCAATGGATAACAGCCCCATCCTGAATGTTGACCTTGTTGCCCATCTTAATATAATGCACATCCCCTCGAACCACCGCATTATACCAGATACTGCACTGGCTGCCCATTTCGACATCACCTACGATGACGGCGTTTTCCGCGAAAAAACACCCTTCACCATATTGCGGCCTCTTGCCGTTCAGTTCTCTCATAATCATGATGGTCTCTCACTCACTTGGTTCAGCCTTTATCCTGTCGTCAAGACAAGGCATGGAAAAAGGGAGATTGTCCTCAACCAATAACGCAAAGAGATGCACCCTTGGCGACCGTATCGCCGCTCTTGAACTGGATAACCTTGACAATGCCATCACAAGGTGCACCCAGGGCATTCTCCATCTTCATCGCCTCAAGGACCACCACGGCCTCTCCCTTCATGACCGCATCGCCGACATTCTTTGTGTACTTGACAATCATGCCAGGCATGGGGGCCAGGAGGAGTGTCCCGGATGCATCAACCTTCTGGGCAGGAGGAGGTGCCGCGACCGGTGCGGAGGCCGGAGCTGCAGCCGGTGCAGGCGCTGAGTGTGCGCTCGTAGTAGAGGCCGCAGCAGGTTGTCCCGATATCACCGGACCACCGCCAACAGAGTCGACCTCCACATTAAAATACTCGTTATCGACAAAGACATTGAAGGTTCGGATTCGGGGCGACTTGGCCGGTGTATCCGCCTTCTTTTCGATGAGTTCACCGGCCTTGGCCTTCTTGATGATCGCATCTTTCTTTTTCACGGCCTCAAGGGTAATCGGTTTGACATTTTCGGGAACTTCCGCCCTGCCATATTTCCACTCCAGAAACTTGCGGCCCGTTACAGGAAACTGGGCATAAAGAATCACATCGTCAATGTCAGCCGCCAGATCACCAATCTCCGCCCTGGCCTTTTCCATCTCCGGCTCCAGGACCTCGGCCGGCCGACAGGAAATCGGACTCTCGCCGCGGGGGTAGCCTTTCAGGGCCTTTTTCTGCAGCTCGGGGTTAATCGGCACCGCCGTCTTGCCATAGAGGCCATAGCACAGATCCTTAACCTGGCCGGTGATCATCTTATAGCGCTCATCCGGAGTATCATACAGAACGTTATTAACGGTCTGAACCCCGACAATCTGACTCGTCGGGGTGACCAGAGGAATCTGTCCCAAATCCTTACGAACCCTCGGCAGTTCCCGATACACCTCGTCGATCTTGTCCAGGGCGTCCATATCCCTCAGCTGATTGACCAGATTGGAGAGCATGCCACCCGGGGTCTGGTGCAGCAGAACATTGATATCGATGATGGAGATCTTCGAATCATCCAGCAGGTGTTTGTATTTGGGCAGGATCTGTTTCTCAAAGATCTCGTTGATTGCCGCCAGTTTCTTGATATCAAAGCCGGTATCCCGGTTGGTGCCGAGCAGGGCCATGACCAGCGGCTCGACGGCCGCATGGGAGGTCCGGTAGGCATAGGGCGTCATACAGGTGTCGATGATATCCACCCCGGCCTCAATAGCCTTAAGATGGGTCATCGGTGACATGCCCGAGGTAAAATGGCTGTGCAGATGGATCGGGGCCTTGACAGCCGCCTTGAGGGCCTTGACCAGCGGATAGGCATCATAGGGGGCAAGCAGCCCCGCCATATCTTTGAGGCAGATGGAATCGGCTCCCATATCCTCCAGGGCCTTGGCCTTGTTCACATAATAGTCGAGATTATACACATCTCCGCCGAGGCGCGGCTCAGTCAGGGAGTAGCAGATGCAGCCCTGAAAATGCTTGCCGCTCTTCTTGATCTGCTTAACCACCGTCTCGAAGTTGCGATAATCGTTAAGGGCGTCAAAGGTCCGGAAGATGTCCATACCGTTTTCGGCGGCCCGCTCGACAAAGGCCAGGGCCAGATCATCGGCATAGTTGCGATAGCCCACCAGATTCTGAGCCCGCAGGAGCATGGAGAAAGGGGTCTTCTTAATATAGCGCTTCAGGGTGCGCAAACGCTCCCAGGGATCTTCATTGAGGAAGCGGTGCATGGTATCGAAGGTGGCCCCACCCCAGGTCTCAATGGCCCAGAAGCCGATTTCGTCCATCAACTCGGCGACCGGAATCATATCTTCCGTGCGCCCTCTGGTAGCGAAAAGGGACTGGTGCCCATCCCGCAGAGAAAGATCCATGATCTTGATTGGATTTTTGGCCTTGGGACGGTCGCTGTCATACCTCAACGCGGTCATTTTGACGTTATCGCTCATCACTTTTCTCCCTCTTATATAGTCTTATTGCACGTGGATTTTATCTGATACGATCAAAAGCCCGCATCTGGATCAGTCGGCGCATCGACATCACCTCCAGACGCCCGCTCGGACCCCAGAGATTCAGCGCACCTGCCTGGGATGGGGGTGGAAGGGCGGCGATAGAGTGTGCCGCGGCTGCCTCCTCTTCCTGCTGCCCATAGGCGCTTACCGCTGCCAGGGCCGCTGTCATCTTTTTCTGCCTGTCAGTCATTGAGGTATCCTTCTCCAGAACTGCGATTTTACCCGCCCATCAATGTCGGACGGCTACGCTATCATACCCACTCGTCATCTACCGACAATCGTCGGTATAATAGCCTTAATTATCAGGACAATATGTAATAAATCTTAGCCAGCTCACTCGTAAATGGCGTATTCAGTTTCACCGCCAAGCAGGTTATCGATCTCGCTCTGAACGATGATCCGCCTTTCGTTGTTCACCCAGGTATTCCAGTCCTCGACGGAGCGCCATGAACTGATCACCATGCACTCGTCATTCTTATCTATTCTTTTGAGTGTCTCGCCCGAGATATATCCTGGTTGGTTCAAGGTCAAACCCCGCATTTTCTGGAGAAGCAACGCTAATTCGACACTGTTCTTCTCTGGTACCTTGCGTTTGATGAAGATCTTTACAGTCATGAATCCACTCCCTTGCGTATTGAGTAATGAACCGTAGTGGAAGATACCGGTCTCCCGATACAACCAACTGCGGAGACAGCCCTTTCCTACCGAGCCAGGTCCGGCGTACTGGTTACAATGGAATATTACCGTGCTTTTTCATGGGATTGGTATCCCGTTTATTCTGGAGGATGCCGAGAGCCCTGATTATCCTGAACCGTGTTGAAGAGGGTTCAATGATATCATCGATATAGCCTCGCTGTGCGGCAACATAGGGATTCGCGACCGCGTCATGATATTCTTTTTCTTTTTGGGCGAGAACCTCGGCGGGATTTTCCGCTTTCTTGACCTGCCTGCCATAGAGAACTTCAGCGGCCCCTCTTGCACCCATAACGGCAATCTCGGCACTTGGCCAGGCATAGTTGATATCACCACGCAGATGCTTGGAGGACATCACACAATAGGCCCCGCCATAGGCCTTCCTGGTAATGACGGTGATCTTCGGCACAGTGGCCTCGGCAAAGGCATAGAGGATCTTGGCACCATTACGGATAACACCGCCATACTCCTGGGCGGTTCCCGGTAGAAATCCGGGGACATCGACAAAGGTGACCACGGGGATATTGAAGCAATCACAGAAACGGACAAACCGGGCCCCTTTGATCGAAGAATCAATATCAAGAACCCCGGAGAGATGGGCTGGCTGGTTGGCGACAATGCCGACAGGAATTCCGTTGTAGCGGGCAAAACCGACAATCAGGTTCGGCGCAAAGAGTTCCTTGATCTCAAAGAAGTCCCCGTTGTCAACCGTATGCAGGATAACCTCCTTCATATTGTAGGCGGCATTGGGATTGGCCGGGATAATCTCATTGAGATAGTCGGATGTGCGCCCGCCGGGGTCGTCACAGGGCAGGACGGGTGGCGATTCAATGTTATTCGCCGGCAGGAAAGAGATGAGCTTTTTGATGTAGTCGATGGCATCGGTCTCGGATATGGCGGCGTAATCCGAAACGCCGCTCCTGGATGAGTGCATTGTCGCACCACCCAGTTCCTCGACGGTGACATCCTCGTGGGTCACCGACTTGACTACCTTCGGGCCTGTGAGAAACATATAGGAATTGTTCTGCACCATGATCACAAAGTCAGTCAGGGCCGGAGAGTAGACGGCGCCACCGGCGCACGGCCCGAAGATCGCCGAAATCTGCGGTATCACCCCGGAGGCCATGACGTTGCGCTGGAAAATCTCGGAATAGCCGGCAAGGCTCTCGATACCCTCCTGGATGCGCGCCCCTCCCGAATCATTGAGGCCGATGACCGGGGCTCCATTTTTCATGGCAAGATCCATGATCTTGCAGATCTTCTCGGCAAAGGTCTCAGACAGAGATCCACCCAACACCGTAAAATCCTGGGCAAAGACATAGACAACCCGGCCATCTATAGTCCCATGGCCGGTGACCACTCCGTCACCGAGGAAGACCGTCTCCTCCATGCCAAAATCCTTGCATCGGTGGGTTTTGAACATGTCGAATTCCTCGAAGGAACCCGGATCGAGGAGCAGGTTAATCCGATCACGGGCAGTCATCCGCCCCATTGCGTGCTGTTTGTCTATCCTCTCCTGACCCCCGCCCATACAGGCCTTCGCCCTGAGCTTTACGAGATGATCCAACTGACTATTCGTGTTCATGCAATCTCCTTGGTGCGAAAAGCTCTAGACCAGCGAAAACGTGCACGGACGGGCAAGGAGCCCGAAGTCAATGCACGTTGACTCTCAATACTATCCTCTCTGAAATACCTTTAAATGAAGATCAGGCAAAAACCTCCTTGCACAACTTGCCAAGACGGCCCAGATCTTTGCATACATGGATACCGCATTCCTGCATGGCCTTGATCTTGGCCTCGGCAGTGCCCTGACCGCCACTGACAATGGCCCCGGCATGGCCCATTCGTCGACCAGGCGGGGCAGTCAGTCCGGCAATGAATCCGACCACTGGTTTCTGCATATTGGCAGCAATCCACGCTGAGGCTTTTTCTTCAGCATTCCCGCCTATCTCGCCGACCATGACCACGGCCTCGGTTTGAGGATCGGCGTTGAATCGCTCCAGACAGTCGATAAAACCTGTGCCATTCACCGGGTCTCCGCCGATACCGATACAGGTCGTCTGGCCGAGTCCGACCTGGGTGAGCTGATGCACCACCTCGTAGGTGAGGGTGCCCGAGCGGGACACGACGCCTACCGGACCACCGGCTTTGTGAATGGCTCCTGGCATGATACCGATCTTGCACTCACCCGGCGTAATAATGCCGGGACAGTTCGGCCCGATCAGTTGCGAAGCCGAGGTCTTCAGGTAATTCTTGATGCGGAGCATGTCCATGACCGGAACGCCTTCGGTGATGCAGACAATGAGTTCCACGCCGGCATCGATCGCCTCGAGGATCGCCTCCGCGGCAAAGGGGGGGGGGACCAGAATCATCGAGGCATTGGCCCCGGTCTGTTCTCTGGCTTCCTTGACCGTATCAAAAACCGGCACGGCATCCATTGTCTGGCCGCCCTTGCCCGGTGTGACCCCGGCTACAATCTTCGTGCCATAATCGAGGCACTGCCGGGCATGGAACTGTCCTTCCTTGCCGGTGATACCCTGTACAAGAACCCGAGTCCGGGAATTAACGAGGATACTCATCTCATTCCTTTATTGGTGATGGAGCATGTGCTCTCAGTGTTCGAAGAGCAATCCAGGTGACGCACACAGGACGTTACAGGAATTACCCCTGATTATTCTTGTACCCTTTTGACGACCGGGAGCGGCTGAACACGGCGGAGAAAAGGATACCAGTTGCAGCAATGTTTATCTCTTTTCAGGCAACTATCTCGGCCACCTTATGGGCGGCATCGGCAAGATCTGTGGCGTTAATCAGTTTGAGCCCCGATTCGGCAAGTATTCTCCGCCCCTCCTCGACATTGGTCCCTTCCATGCGAACCACCACCGGGACAGTCAGGTTGACGTGCTTTGCGGCCTGTACCACGCCTGTGGCCAAGACATCACAGCGGAGGATGCCGCCAAAGATATTGATCAGAATCCCTTTGACATGGGGATCGCTCAGGATGATCCGGAAGCCGTTTTCGACCATCTCGGCATTGGCGCCACCTCCGACGTCGAGGAAATTCGCCGGAGATGCGCCGGCCTGTTTGATGATGTCCATGGTGGCCATGGCAAGACCCGCACCGTTGACCATGTTGCCGACATTGCCGTCGAGATTGATATAGTTCAGGTTGAATTTGGCAGCCTCGGCCTCCATGGGATCATCTTCATTGGGATCGTGCATGGCTACGACATCGGCATGTCGGAAGAGGGCGTTCGAATCGATGTCCATCTTGCCATCAAGGGCGATGATCTCGTTCTCTGCCGTGACGATGAGGGGGTTGATCTCAAGCATCGAACAGTCATACTCGACAAAGAGATTGTAGAGCTTTCTGACCACACCGGACACGGTCTTCATCAGGCCCGGTTCGAGCTGCAGGCCGAAGACCACCTGGCGGAGATGATAGCCCTGGATGCCGTTGAGGGGATTGACGGCGACCTTGATGATCCTCTCGGGATGCTTTTCGGCCACCTCCTCGATATCCATGCCGCCATCCTGACTGGCGATAATGGTGATATTTGCGGTCTCTCGATCCGGAATGATCGAAAGATAGAGTTCCTTTTTGATGCGGACGCCCTTTTCAACCAGGACTTTTTTGACCAGTCTGCCTTCCGGCCCGGTCTGTTTGGTAACGAGTTGCATCCCGAGGATCGTCTGAGCGGCCTGCTGAGCCTCTTCGGCAGTTCGCACAACCTTTACGCCTCCGCCCTTACCCCGACCGCCGGCATGGATCTGGGCCTTGACCGCTACCGGGAAACCGAGTCGCGCGGCGATCTTGACGACATCGTCGGGGGTTTCACACACGCCTCCTTCCGGGACGGGGACAGCGTATTTCTTAAACAGCTCTTTCGCCTGGTATTCGTGGATCTTCATAGATGTTCCTCAAGGTGACGGCGCAGGACCGCCCACGATTGTTTTTCCGAAAAAACAGGCTGATCCGGCCATCAAGCGAGACGACCGAATCAGCAGCTTGCTCTCTCAGTTTTTGGGAAAGCCCATCTTGTTGAGAGTTGCGGTTATTTCATCAAGGATGGCCGGATCATCAATGGTGGAAGGCATGTTATAATCCTTGCCGCCGGCTATGGCCCGCATAGTTCCGCGGAGTATCTTGCCTGATCGGGTCTTGGGAAGCCTTACCACCTGGGTGGCATCGCGGAAACAGGCGATAGGACCGATGGCATCGCGTACCATTTTCACCAGTTCTTCCTTGATCTCCTCGCTGGAGCGAGTGACACCGGCTTTGACGACAAAAAGGCCGACCGGAAGCTGCCCCTTAAGCTGGTCGTGGGTGCCGAAGACCGCACATTCGGCGATATCGGGATGATTGGAGATGATTTCCTCCATGGCGCCCGTGGAGAGACGGTGCCCTGCCACGTTAATAACATCATCCATGCGACCCATGACATAGACATAACCGTCCGCATCGATATAACCGCCGTCGCTGGTATCATAATACCCCGGAAACTTGGTCATGTAGGACTTGACAAAGCGTTCATCATTACGCCAGAGGGTGACGAGATTACCGGGAGGCAGGGGCAGTTTAATGACAATATTGCCTTCTTTGCCGGCGGGCAGCTCCTTGCCTTCATCATCAAGGATGTGCACGTCGTATCCCGGCAGGGGTTTGGTCGGCGAGCCCTCTTTGACCGGCAGCTCTTCAACGCCTCGACAATTGCCGACAATGGCCCAACCTGTCTCGGTCTGCCACCAATGATCAATTACCGGGACACCAATAAGTTTTTCGGCCCAGTGCAGGGTGTCCGGATCGAGACGCTCTCCGGCCAGATACAGACATTCAAAAGAGGAGATGTCATATTTCTTGAACAGCACACCGTTCGGGTCTTCTTTCTTGATAGCCCGGAAGGCGGTAGGGGCTGTGAACAGACTTTTCACCTTATGCTGGGAAATGACCCGCCAGAAGGCCCCGGCATCAGGGGTGCCGATCGGTTTACCCTCATAGAGGATGGTGGTTGAGCCCTGGATCAGCGGGGCATAGACGATATAGGAGTGACCGACAACCCAGCCGACATCCGAGGCCGACCACCAGACTTCGCCAGGGTTGATATTATAGAGATTCTTCATGGTCCAGTGCAACGCCACGGCATGTCCGCCATTGTCTCTCAAGACACCCTTCGGCATTCCGGTCGTGCCTGAGGTATAGAGGATGTACAGAGGATCGGTGGCTTCCAGCTCGACACAGCCAACCGGTTTTGCAACCGCAACCAGCTCCTGCCAATCAAAATCTCTTCCCTGCTTCATCTCGGCTTTGATAATGTCCCGCTGGAAGAGAATGACCTTTTTGACTTCATGCACTGACTGTTCAATGGCACTGTCAACGAGGGGTTTATAGGCCAGGATTTTTTTCCCTTCCACGGCCCCGGAAGCGGTGATGACGAGTTTTGGCTGGGCGTGATCGATACGAATAGCCAGTTCATGGGCGGCGAATCCGCCGAAAACCAATGAATGAATCACACCCAGACGGGCGCAGGCCAGCATGGCAATTGCGGCTTCAGGAATCATCGGCATATAGATAACGACGGTGTCTCCCTTCACAAGGCCCTGATTCTGCAGAACCCCGGCAAAGGTGGCAACCCGCGTCTGAAGCTCTTTATAGGTTATTTTGGCAATAGTATTGGTGACAGGGCTGTCATAAATAATCGCGGTTTGATTGGCACGACCATTCTCGACATGACGATCAATAGCGTTGTAACAGGTATTCATCTTCCCCCCGACAAACCAGCGATAAAAAGGAGGGTTGGATGAATCAAGAACCTTGTCGCACTCTTTATACCAGGTGATTCCTTTTGCTGCCTCTGCCCAAAATCCTTCGGGGTCTTTAACGCTACTTTGGAAAACAGAATCAAAACTAGTCATAATCACTCCTCATCTGGTTTGATTTTTAGCTACCCGTCCTGCTGCCTCCCTTTTGTATACAGTAAAGAAATTCAATCTTCAAGAGATTAATTTAACATTGTTACCAGCAGCCATGAGCCCCTGGTCAAGAGATAAAGCTTGCATACTACATTTCTTATATAAACAGATAGTTATTTACACAAAATCGATATTGGATATAGACTTCTTCCCTGGGCATAACCCAAGAATTTTACGTAATTATGACCTCTAACTTACTGTTATGTTAATTTTAATTGTGATATATCGAGCAAGAGAAAGGCTAGATGTGTAACATTGTTATCATTACTATAGTTATGCACAAAACTTTCACATCGAAAAAGCCTTCCGTGTCTTCCCCAAAGAACACGATTTCTTCATGTTGTGTCCTGAATAGTCCGGACTTTTTCTACAGGCCCATATTTTTTTCAAGGCCTTACGCCATAATTCCATTTTCAAATACTGGCAAAAATATGCAGTCAAACGAGGGATGACGGTGATGATGAGACAGATAACGCCGCCCCGCAGGGAGCCGCCTTCTTTTCAGCTTATCTTCTCCAGGCTGGCAATTGTCTGGCCCTTGGAATTATTCTGATTTTTTCTAGGATACCTGAGATAGGGAATAACCACCTCATTCTTGAAACCACCAATGCCGTCATAGGTCACGGAAACGACGGGAACACCGGTCTTTTTCTCGATGACATCTTTCATCGCCTCGGTAATAAGGGAAGCGCAACAGAGGGCCGGACTTGTCTGGACAAAGAGGGCGACATCGGGATAATGCTTCTTGATGTAGTGAATCTTCAGGATGTTATCCATCGATTCGCCCGTATTCTCCAGGGAGATATTATACTCCGACTTAATAGCCTCAGGGTTGTCCGTGTATTCGGGTTCACTCTCGCCAAGGATGCGGCTGAAGATGCGATAGTAGGCCTTTTCCATTTGGGTCATCGTGGCAAGCAGGGTTCGATAGGACAGGATATCACGATATTTCCTTTCGTTGAACCATTTGCGGAAATAGGAACTGGCGATCATCTTGGCATAGTGACTGTAGGGCGTGGTAATCACCTCACCGCCGTTTTTCTCAATGAAACGGACGAGATCCTGATTCATGACCCGGTTGTCCCGGGCATAGAGATCCCCAAATATTGCCACCTTAGGCCGCACCATCGACCGTGTCTCTATCCATTCGAAATGGGAGATGATCTCGGCCAGGGCATCCTCCTTATCCCGCTTGCCCTCAAAGGCATCGGCGAGAATCCTGATGCTCTTGTTCAGGACCCTGTCCGTCTGCCCCGCCTCGATCTCATAGGGCCTTATCCTGCAGGCCACCTTGCGCAGCATGCCCCCCAACATATAGGCGAAATAGGCATTCATCGTCGCCTTCAGCGAGATATCCGAAAAAGACAGTTGACCGATATAGACCCCGGCCAACTCCATGCCACCACCGCGTTCCCTCAGAATCTGCTTGATATGGTGGGGGTAGAGTTTGATATTGCAGGCCAAGGTCGATTGATTCAGCCAGAGCGCGGTCTCGGCGGGCTCAAGCCTGTTGGCGATCAGGCAGTTCATATAGCCCTGGGCGATGGCGCTCAGGGGAATACACTGACCGGTGTTATACTTGAGACTCTCCCGGATGGATTGCTCGGTCTCCTCCATCAGGATAGCATTATAGCCCTCACGCCGCAAGGTGGCGACCAGAAGACTGCAGGTCAGACGGTCCCAGTTCGGGAATATCACATTCTTTCTGGTGAGTCCGGTTTCAAATTGCGGATTGACATGGGCGTAATTGATCGCCACAGGTTTGTTTCGCACCTTGGCGCGATGGTTGCGAAAGGCCCTGACCGCCGCCTCGATCCGGGTCTCATAGCCGACACTCGAATCATGCTCATCGAGTTCCAGGATGAGATAGGGTTTATTATGGGCCTCCATGATGGCCTTAAAATATTCGACCGCAAAGGAATCGGGCGAACATTTAAAGGAGGTTATATAGACCGGATAGACCCCATCCTGCCCCGCTATGACTGCCGTGGCCTCAAGGATCTTCGAGGCGTACTCCCAGTGCAGTTCCTGGAGAAGGGGTTTGAGAGCCGCGATCTGCTCCGGCTCATAGGTCAACATGTCCTGATAAAAGGCGTTGACCCCGAGACCCGCGAATATCTCCGGTATCCCGCAGTTGAGGCCCGGCGAGAGGACGGTATAAGGCCGACCGACAAAGACCACGCTGATATCTTGCGATCGGCCGACCCAGTCCTGATAGATCTCCCGGAACCGGCCTCGACATAGACGATCGTAGTCGCCTGCCCGGTCATAGGCCATGGAGATTTCAAGAAACCCGACCGGTTTTCGGCTGACCTCTTTGAGCATCCGGTACAACTGTATCTTGGTATGAAATGAGGTATAGAGGTATTTTATCACCGGCCGGAGAAAACGCTGTTGTCCGTTTTCCAGGGCCAACGAGATCAGAGAAGAGAGAAACTGGGTATAGTAGCAGTACTGGCGCCGGGCCTCTTTGTTCTTATTCTCAAGATAAAGTGGCAGAAAGACATAATCGGCCCGTGTCAAAAGCCAGGCGGCGTGTCCGTGCATAGCGGCAATAGGGGCGCAGAATTCCGCCCGTCTAATGGATTTGCCGGCCTTCAGCCCCTCGCTGTATCGCTCAGTCGATATGGTAGGTATTCCCAGGAGATCAAAAAACTTCTGCCAGAATATCAGATCCTCAACCATATGGACGGCGGCCGGCAGGCCGATCACAATATTTCCGTCTGGCCGGGCCGCAGGCTGGAAACGGCTGGCCTTGTCTCGTTCCTGCAACAGATTGATCGCCCCGGTGGCCCTGCTGACATAGGCCTTGCCGTCATAGTCCCGACCGCAGAGAAAACCGTAGGCCACCTTGGCATTGCCGATTTCCGCAACACTGATCTTGCAGTGGTTGCTACAGAGATCACAGACCTCGCCGGCAATCGCTATCTCTTCTTTGTACAGGACAAACCCGGAAAACGTGCTTTTTTCGCCCTGCCGTTCATCGTGGAGAATCAGGGCAGTGCCCAGGGCCCCGGTGAGATGACAGAATTTAGAGACGAGGATCGGTTTACCCAGCCTTTGCTCAAAGGCGGCGACCAGTGCTCGATTTTTGGCGGTTGCCCCCTGGAAAAAGATGGTCGAACCGATATACTTCTCGGTGGCAACCTTTAACAGGTAGTTCTCCCGCACGGAATGCAGGGAGGAAGCGAGAACCTCGTCGACCGAATAACCCTCGCTCAGATAATGATTGATATCCCTCTCCATAAAAACCGTACAGCGGTCACTGGCCATCGGCGCCCGAACGCCCTCGGCCCTGGCGGAATAGTCGCGCACTGGGCAGCCGAGCCGGGCGGCCTGCTCTTCGATAAACGAGCCGGTACCGGCGGCGCAGACGTTATTCATGGTCGAAGAGGTGACCCTGCCGTCCTTGAGCGTCGTGAATTTGGCATCCTGACCGCCGATTTCGATAATGGTATCGACCTCGGGGTTGAGCTGGCAGGCGGCCCTGGCATGGGCCGTGATCTCATCGATGACGGCATCGGCGCCGACAAGCCGGCCGATGAATTTGCGGCCCGAGCCGGTGGTCCCGCAGCCTATCACCGTCAAGGCAATGTCTTTTCGCCTGGCAATATCGTCAATGGCCCTGAAAATATTCTGCACCGCGACCAGCGGCCGACCGGATGTGCGGGTGTACAGACCGACCAGCACCTCCTGCCGCCGATCCATCAAAACGGCCTTAGTGCTGGTTGAACCGATATCGATTCCGAGATAGATTTCGTGGGCGCCCCCGTCTTCCAACCGCTGATAGATGTCGACCTCGACCGGCAATTTGCCTTCGGCAGCATACTCATACTGTTCTTCACTGGTGAAATCGGGATAGGAGGAGAGTTGCAGTTGTAACGGCGCATAGTAATAGACCTTGGCCTTCCGTTGTTCAGGCAGCAGAATATCCTCCGGTCTTTGCAGGACAACAGGACACAGATCTTCCTCCGATCCGCCTACGAGTTTCTCGACCAGGGTAAGAGCTGCCCCAATGGCGCCATAGACATGGCCGTTTTCAGGGATGATGAAAGAGAGACCTGAGAGCTCCGCAATATGCCGGGCCACCGCCTGATTTTTAGCCACTCCACCGCAAAAAATCATCTCACCCTCAAGCCCACGCGCCAGCGACAGAGTATCGACAATATTTTTGGCCAGACCCTGACAGAGTCCGTCGCTTATCTCGCCAAGCTGATAGCCCTCCTGTTGGGCGTGGATGAGATCGGTCTTGGCAAAGACCGCACAGCGCGAGGCGATCTGCGGCAATGCCCCGCAGCTGGCACAGGCCATTGCACTGAGCTCCTCGATCCCCGCAAGATTGAGCCTGCCTGCCTGCTGATCGAGAAAACTGCCGGTGCCGGCGGCACATGAGGAATTGGAGGCGCTGCCAAGGTAGTGGCCATCCTCATCGAAAGTGGCAAAGCTGAATTTTTCGCCGCCGACCAGGAGCACTCCCCGCATGCCGGGATACAGATATTTGCAGGCGGTTATTGCGGCTATCTCGTTATTGCACCGTTTCTGGATCATGAGAGACCGAGGCGCCGAGGCGGTGGCCGCGATAAAGGAGATATCCGAGAGATCAAACTCCGCCAGGAGTTGCAGGAGTGTTCCCTCAACATCGCCATGATGGCAGCGATAGGCCGTCCGGACAGTCTGCCTGTCAGCCGTCACCACAGCCAGACCCACAGCCACCGAACCTGCATCAATCCCAAGGATTTTTCCTACGGTAGCCATTCTCTCTCCCCTTTATCTGCAAATCACCTATCAAAGAAAATCCACCCGTATAAAATTACAGCTTTTCCTGTATCTCGTTCCAAAACTGCACGATACCACTCTTCCAGCCCTTGACATAGACTCCAAACGACTCGCTAAGCCCTTCCTGGCGGACCTCCAGGAGCTTATTGATCTTGCATTTCTCCTGAAAAAAATCGCCCAGGATCTGGTCTTTGACGGCATTGTCGATATCGTCCCAATCGAGGGCATATAAAAGGTCATCATAGTGGGCCGACCGAGCCCAGAGCAGGCCGTCGCGCCTGCCGGAATCAAAAAAATTCCCTTCCGACCTGGCCTTTTCACTGCGCAGACGCTCGATGATTTCCTGCAGATCGAGATCTTCCCGGATACGTTTCTGAAAGTCCTCCTTTTTCTGGATAGCCTCCATCACCGCATCCTGAAACATCTTGGAGAGATTGAACGATTCTCGCCATTTTTCCATTTTTTCATGCAGCATATCCGGGATGCTGACGGTCACTTTCTTGGCCATAATGGGCACCTCCATGCATCAATACGTACATTGTTTTTTTATACATACAATTTCGCACATTACGTGTCAATTGATCATGCACACATATCATGTTCACTGCAGATCGAGCATCGCTCATCCGAATTCTTGTTTTTTGACTGCGAACAACTGGTCAGCACCAGTCCAGGAGATGAAATATTCCAGAGATGAAATAATCCTATCGAAGTAGTACGGATTTATGTATCATAAATCCTGTATCGATAGGCATGCAACCATGTTCGAATTCACAAGGATTTTAGAAACAGGGAGTAGATCGATGAACAGTCTTCCAACAGTTGTGATCAACGGCAAGGAGATTCATTTCCACAAAGGAAAAACCATTCTTGAGATCTGCAGGGAGGCCGGGATTGTTGTGCCGACCCTCTGTCATGACGAGAGACTGAAGCCCTACGGCGGCTGCCGGCTTTGTCTCGTTGAAATTAAAGGCGTCCCGAGGCCCCTGGCCTCCTGCACCACCCCTGCCGAGGCCGGGATGGTGATCACAACGGAAAGTCCGCAACTGACCCGATTGCGCAAGGCCGTCCTCGAACTCCTCCTCTCCAACCATCCCAATGACTGTATGTGCTGCGAGGCGACTGGAAACTGCGGTCTGCAGGATCTGGCCTACACGTATGGGGCCAGACTCGATAAATTCCCGGGTGAGCAATGGCAGCTGCCGATACGGCAGGACAACCCCTTCATCACCTACGAACCGAATAAATGTATCGTCTGCGGCCGTTGCACCCGTATCTGCAATGAAGTGGTGATGGCCGGCACCATCTCGCTCATCAACCGCGGGTTTGAGGTCATGCCCGATACTGCCTTCTCCAAACCGCGCAGCCTGCTGAACTGCGAGTTCTGCGGCCAATGCGTATCGACCTGCCCGACCGGCGCCCTCACCGACCGCAAGGGCCGCGGACTGGGCCGCTCCGGAGACGTCGAGAAAGTCAAGACCACCTGCACCTACTGCGGCACGGGCTGTAACTTTTTTCTCAACGTCAAAGACGACCGGGTGATTCGGGTCACCTCCGACCTCAATGCGCCGGTCAACAAAGGGAACCTCTGCATCAAGGGACGCTACGGATATGATTTCATCCACCATGAGGATCGCATAAAAACGCCGCTGATCAAAGAAGGTGACGGCTTCAGGGAGGCCACCTGGGACGAGGCCTTAGAGCTTATCGCCACCAGATTCAAGAGTCTTATAGCCGAATATGGCCCTGAAAAGGTAGGCGGGTTCTCGTCATCGCGATGCACGAACGAGGAAAATTATCTCCTGGCAAAATGGGTACGCTGCGCGGTCGGCTCCAACAATGTCGATAACTGCGCGCGTGTCTGACACGCCCCCACCGTGGCCGGTCTGGCCACAAGCCTTGGCGCGGGTGCAGCAACTAACTCGCTGAACCAGATGCCCGACATCGACACCCTCTTTCTCTTTGGTTCAAATCCGACGGAGGCCCACCCCATCGTCTCACTGTATCTGAAAGAGGCCTTGGCAAACGGCGCCAAACTCATCGTTGGCGACCCGCGCAAAACCTGGATGGCCAAAAGGGCCGATGTCTGGCTGAGTCTCAAGCCCGGCAGCAATATCGCCCTGTTGAACGGGATTATCAATGTTATCATTGAAAACGGCTGGGAAAATAAGGATTTTATCGCGCAACGGACCGAGGCCTTCGAGGAACTGAAGGCCAAAACCAGTGAATATGACCTTGATCGCGTCGAGGAACTGACCGGGGTAGCTCGCGAGGATATCATCGAGGCGGCCCGTCTCTATGCCCTGGCCGATAAGGCGATGATCGTTTACGGCCTCGGGGTGACCGAACACCGGACCGGTACCGAGAACGCCATGGCCATCGCCAATCTGGCCCTGGTCTGCGGCCATATCGGCCGGCCGGCCACGGGTATTATGGCCTTGAGAGGCCAGAACAATGTCCAGGGGGCTTCAGACCTCGGACCTCTGCCGGCGACCTTGCCCGGCTATCAGTCGGTAGCGGACCCTGCTTCGCGCGCCAAGTTTGAAAAAGCCTGGGGAGTGAAGATCAAGGCCAAGCCAGGTCTCAAATCAGTCGAGATGCTTGACGAATGCCGCAGGGGCAATTTCAAGGGGATTTTTATCCTCGGCGAAGATCCGGCCCATACCGATGCCGATGCCAAACACGTCCAGGAGGCACTTGCAGCAGTGGATTTCCTGGTGGTCCAGGATCTGTTCCATACCGAGACCACCCGCTTTGCCGATGTAATACTGCCGGGCGCAAGCTTTGCCGAAAAGGATGGCACCTTCACCAACGGCGAGCGCCGGATCCAGCGGGTTCGCCAGGCCGTTACCCCGGTTGCGGGTATGGCCGAATGGCAGGTGATCAGCAGGATCTCAACCTTGATGGGTTACCCGATGCCCTACGGCCATCCTAGCGAGATCATGGATGAGATCGCCAGCCTCGTGCCCATTTACGGCGGCATCAGCTATGACCGTCTGGAAGAGAAGGGCATCCAGTGGCCATGCCCCACCAAGGATCATCCCGGCACGACCACCCTCTACACCGATCTGTTCTCAAGACCCGGAGGTCGCGCAACATTCATGGCCCTTGATCATCAGGGCTCGGGTGAGGTTCCGGATGAGCAGTATCCTTATGTGCTGATCACCGGCCGGATCCGGGAACACTACAACAACGGCTCAATGACCAGAAGATCGAAAGGGATTGCAGAGATAGTTTCGCAAGAAATGGTGGAGATACACCCGGGCGATGCCGAGACCCTGCATATTAAAAATGGCGATTGGCTGAAAGTGGCCTCGCGTCGTGGGGAGGTCAAGGTCCGGGCCAAGGTCTCCGACCGCTCCCGGCTCGGCAGCGTCTTCATGACCTTTCATCACCAGAATGTCCTGACCAACATCCTTACCTCAGGTCACAGGGATCCAATCACCGGTACCCCCGAATACAAATCCTGTGCCGTAAGGCTTGAACCCTGGGCATAGGCCCGTTCAACAAGATAGCAAAGCGACCAAGCCCCTTTACCCGTCATCTCCGTGACTCATCGAAATCGGAGATGACGAAAAGGGGGCTTCGGTCAGGTGATAATCATCAGGAAAGTAGTCTCAGTCTTCACACCCCTGAGGATGCTGCAAAGGGATTCCATTCACACTCGACCATCGGCAGAAAACCCTTGTCCTGGAGAATCAGATCCAGATGAGCGAGGCTGAGTGCAATGAGACCGGCATGGGATTGTTGGAGATTACCTGAGCGATTGCTGGTGACCAGGTATTTCCGGCACTTACTGCAGGTAAAAGCTGTGTCTTCTTTTTTTCCTTCCACAAACAGGTATTGTGTATCCTCTGGATCTTCATGGTCGCAGCAAGGACATGCCAAGCGGGGGAATTTCCACTCATGGCTGCAGTCACCGCATTGCAACCATCTCTGGCCCTGTTCTTTGATGATGGCCAACTGAGGAAAACTCCCACAGACCGGACAGTACCCTTTATTCCAGGTGAGAGGGGCGAGTTCGACAGCCATATCCTGCGCCCTTTTGCTGAGCATGAACCGGGTCAGAAATCGCAGAAAGAGTTGTAGGGCCATCGGCTCAACCTCGAACGCCTGAGCCCAGTCGGCAAGTTGACTCTCTTCAGGTGCGGTTGAAGAATTGACCAAGGCGACGCAATCAAGTTTTCCCTCTGCAATCTGCCTCGTCAATCCTGCCATATCTCCGGCAAAATGTGGAAACCCCTGCCTGATGGCCTCGGCAACCGACAGTCCTGCGCTTTTCCAGGGATCATCAGTGAGAAAGAGCTGACATTGCTGAATCAGCGGTATCCCTCCCAGATATTTCACCTCATCGACAGGAAATGTCTTTGTATAATTCTGCACTTCCATGAGCCAACGGCTTTTCTCAAGTAACAGGGGACCAAAGGCCTTGAGCAGATTCGCGACGTGCGGCTGTTCCGCCAGAATCTGCTCTATTTCCTCTGCTAATGCCTCAATATCGTAATTATTACTCACCATGATTAAGCAACCTTTCGTGGAAATTTCCAAATCCGAATGGAACTGAGAGTTGACGTGAAAAAGACCGGGACATTTGCACACCCCGGTCTTTCATATTAAAGTTATTCAATATATTTACAGAACTTCTTAATTGACACAATGGTTATCAGCACTATCTCTTGCAGGAGGTTTTTTCATCCCCATAGACAACCAATGTACCGTCTTTCTCCATCTCCTTCAACCATTTCGGATGCTGCTTCTTGACCCAGGCCTTGGTAACCCAGCCGGTAAACATCGCCGGGGCGGAACCCGGGGCACCGATGGTCACCAGATAGAGATGGACAAAGAAGAAGGCCAGAATCACCACATAGCCAAGGGCGTGCAGGACGAACATGACGCGGACCAGCTGGGCGGAATAACCGAGCGGGAACCACATGATCAAGCCGGTGACGACCATCACTGCGCCAAACAGGGCAACCGCCAGAAAAAACATCTTCTGACCGGGGTTATACTTGCCGACCTCCGGCACATCCTCTACATGCCAGAGATAGCCGCCGGCGGCCTTGATCCACTCGGCATCCTCGGGGAAGGAAAACACCCCCGCCTCTTTCCACCACATGGCGATGGTGAAGACGAGACTCACAGCAAAAAAGATGCCACCGTAATTGTGGATCGTTTTCAGATTCCCCATGCCCCCCACAAGAGTTCCAACAAAATTGAGAGAGTGGTACATCATTCCCATTCCGGTAATGAACAAGAGGAGGCAGGAAAGAGCCACACACCAGTGCACTACGCGTTCAAAGGGCCCGGTGGCCTTTATCATTCCTTTTTTCATAGCTCTTTACCTCCTTCACTTGTGGTTTCCTCGTCGGGAGTCTTCGGGCCGTGGGTGATATAGTGGAGGAAGGCACCCGCCACCACACCGCCTGCGGCCAGGAGTCCGGCCGGTTTCAGAACATCTTTCCAGACAATGATCGACAGAGGAACTTTGGGACTCTCCGGCAGGTCGTCGTAAACCTCGACTTTCTCCGGCAGGACATAGACGACATGGGTGCCGTCGACAAACTTGTCGCCGTAGACGCTCGCGTCTCCACCCAGCTCTTTCGCCCGTTTGTAGGCTTTTTTGAGCATGGCATCCTTGGTTCCAACCTGCAGGGTACCTGTCGGACAGGACAGAACACAGGCCGGCGGCTGATTAGCCTGCAGGCGGGTATAGCAGAGATCGCATTTAGAGATCTTGTTTGTCTCTTTGTTATATTTCGGAATGCCGAATGGACAGGCAGCAATACACTCCTTACAACCGATACACTTATCTGGATGAAGACTGACACTGCCGAACTCGGTATGATATAAGGCCGCGGTCGGGCAGACCTTGACGCAGCCCGCATCGGTACAGTGCATGCAACCGTCTTTTCTAAACAGCCATTTCAGGGTACCGTTCTGGTCGACATGCTCCTGAAAACGGATCAGGGTCCAGGTATTCCACTGCAGGTCCGGCGGATTCTGATAACTACCGATATTCTTGGTTGGTTTGGCCGGCTGTTCATTCCACTGCTTACAGGCCACCTGACAGCCGCGGCAGGCGGTACAGCGCGATAGATCGATCAACTTTACAAGTTCTTGTTTCATATCCTCACCCCCTTAAGCCTTGCTGACGTTAACCATGAATGCCTTATACTCAGGACAGAAAGTATTAGCGCAACCCACGGCTGGGGTCAGGTAATTGGCTGATGCGTCAGGAGCATTTTCCGGAACGAGCCAGCCATAGTTGAACGGCATACCCACTTCATGGACGACCTTGCCTTCAATCTCAAACGGCACGAGGCGTTTGGTGACCATGGCCACGCACTCCACTTCTCCCCTGATTGAGGCAACCTTGATGCGCTCACCGTTCTTGAGACCCAGTTTTTCTGCCAGCTTCTCACCAATCTCAAGATAGGCCTCAGGCATCATCTCCAGCAGCCAGGGCTGCCAGCGGGTGAAACCGGAACACCAGTGCTCTGTGCAGGAGTAGGTCGTACAGACATAGGGAAACTTCGGATCGGCATTGGCGTACTTATCCAAGTCGCTTTTGAAGACTTTGACAGCTGGATTGTGCAGCTGGGCCGACATCGGGTTCTTGGCCAAGGGACCTTCCATCGGCTCATAATGCTCCGGGAAGGGACCTTCCGCCATGCCCGGACCGAAAATGGCCCCAACGCCATCCGCCTTCATGATGAAGGGGAACTTGCCCTTTTCCTTGTCCGCCAGCGGCGGCCACGGACCATCAGGAATATCACCGACCCATTTGTCTCCCACCCACTCCAATAGTTTCATCTTCGGATTATAGGGTTTTCCTTCCAGATCGCAGGAGGCGCGGTTGTAGATGATCTTCCGGTTGAGCGGCCAGGCAAAGGCCCATTCAGGAAAGAGACCAAGACCGGTGGGATCTTCCTTGCCACGCTTTTGCATCTTGTTCTCGCCCTTCTGATCGAAACTGCCGGTCATCAGCCAGTTGCCGCTGGAGGTCGAGCCGTCGGCCTGGAGTTTAGCAAATGACGGTATCGTCTCGCCCTTCTTGTATACCTCTTTGGTCAGCAGGACCGGATCTTCGATGAAGAAATCCTGAGTGGCGTGACCGTTGATCTGTTTGGAGACCTTCAGTGCGTCAAAGCGGTCGAGGCCGTCCCGATAATCCCACTTCAGATTAAGGATCGGCTCCGGAAAGACGCCTCCTTCCTTCTTATAGAGATCGCGTACGGCATCCATGATGCGCATGGTGATATCACCGTCAGACATGGCATCTTCCGGTGGGTTGGCGGCTTTGTACTTCCATTGAACCAAGCGGCCGGAATTGCTCTGGCTACCCTCTTTCTCCGGACTGGCGGCCGCCGGCAGGAGGAATACTTCGGTATCAACAGTCTTCGGATCAACCCCGGGTCCTTTCCAGAATGAGGCGGTTTCATTGTCGAAGATATTGACGTTGACCATCCATTTGAGCTTTTGCAGGCCTTTGCGAACTTTGGTGGTGTTCGGATTGCTGACCGCCAGGTTAGAGCCGTAGGCGAAGAAACCCTTGACCTTGCCCGCGTACATCGCATCGAAGATGTGCATGATGGAGTGGTGCTTGCCGTCGTCCAGTTTTGGCAGCCAGGAATAACCAAATTCATTTTCCACTGTTGCCTTGGCCCCCCACATCGCCTTCAGAAAGCTGACGGTGTATTTAGGGTAGTTCTGATACCAGTTGGCCGACTGGGGATCGGTGGATTTGGACGTATATTTCTCGATATACTTCGCCAGGGTATCCACAGGCCCTGAAGGCATTTTCAGATAGCCGGGCAGGATATTGTAGAGAATGGCATGGTCGGTCGAGCCCTGGACATTGGGTTCGCCGCGCAGGGCGTTGATACCGCCACCGGCGACACCCATGTTGCCGAGGAGCAGTTGGATGATCGACATGGCCCGGATGTTCTGGCTGCCGACGGTGTGATGGGTCCAGCCAAGGGCATAGCACTCGGTGCCGGCTTTATCCCTGGCGCCGGTGGCGCCGTACTCATTGTAAACTTTGAGCAGGTTATCTTTCGAGACACCGGTGATCGACGAGACCTTCTCGAGGGTGTAGCGCTCATAATGCTTTTTCAGCATCTGATAGACGCAGCGCGGATCCTGCAGGGTATAGTCGCGGATGGGGATGCCCGCCTCGTCTTTATCGGTGGTCCAGGTTTCCTTGGCGTATTTGTGCTTCTCCGCATCGTAGCCGGTAAAAAGGCCATCCTGGAAGTCATAGTTGGGGCTGACTATCTGCGAGGCATTGGTATAATACTTGACGTACTCTTCCTGGATCATATTATTGTCAATAATATGCTTGATCATACCGCCCAGAAAGGCAATATCGGTACCGGAACGTAGCGGGACGTGATAATCACAACGGGCCGAGGTCCGGGTATAGCGTGGATCGACGTGGATTATCTTGGCACCCCGGTCCTTCGCGCGGAGGATCCACTTAAAGGCGATGGGGTGATTTTCTGCGGCATTGCTGCCCATTATAAGGATACAGTCACTGTTCTTCAGATCAGTATAACTGTTCGTCATCGAACCGCGGCCAAACGACTCTCCCAGAGCCGATACGGAGGGGCTGTGTCAGACGCGAGCCTGATGATCGATATTGATAAGCCCCATGGCGCGGCAGGCGACACTCAGCGTCCAGCATTCCTCGTTGTTGATGTTCGAGGAACCGTAGTGGCCGATAGTCTCCACCCGGTTGACCAGCTCGCCCTTGTCGTTGTGGGTGATGAAGTCCTTGTCGCGGGTGTCC